>JAFAFZ010000065.1 GCA_023423215.1 Actinomycetes bacterium | reverse complement strand
TCCTCCCCACACCTAGTGCCCAACGTTTACGGTGTGGACTACCAGGGTATCTAATCCTGTTTGCTACCCACACTTTCGCTCCTCAGCGTCAATTCCAGCCCAGAGCGCCGCCTTCGCCGCTGGTGTTCCTCCTGATATCTGCGCATTTCACCGCTACACCAGGAATTCCACGCTCCCCTACTGGATTCTAGTCACAGCAGTATCAGGTGGCCTCTCCGAGTTGAGCTCGGAGCTTTCACACCTGACTTACTGAACCGCCTACGAGCTCTTTACGCCCAATGATTCCGGACAACGCTCGCCCCCTACGTATTACCGCGGCTGCTGGCACGTAGTTAGCCGGGGCTTCTTCTGCAGGTTCCGTCATTTTCGTCCCTGCTGAAAGCGGTTTACAACCACGAAGGCCTTCATCCCGCACGCGGCGTTGCTGCGTCAGGCTTTCGCCCATTGCGCAAGATTCCCCACTGCTGCCTCCCGTAGGAGTCTGGACCGTGTCTCAGTTCCAGTGTGGCTGATCGTTCTCTCAAACCAGCTACCCGTCGTAGCCTTGGTAGGCCGTTACCCCACCAACAAGCTGATAGGCCGCGAGACCCTCTTGGAGCGAAATTCTTTCTTCAACTGACCATGCGATCAAAGGAAGGTATGCGGTATTAGCTCGAGTTTCCCCGAGTTATTCCCCACTCCAAGGCAGGTTTCTCACGTGTTACTCACCCGTTCGCCACTAGGTCGTCCGAGAGCAAGCTCTCATGGACCCCGTTCGACTTGCATGTGTTAGGCACGCCGCCAGCGTTCGTCCTGAGCCAGGATCAAACTCTCCATCGAGATCTTTGGACCCACTCACTCCGAGGAGTGGATGGACCCGCAAATCGAAGAGCCGGTGTCGGAAAGGAACCGACACCAACTGGCACAGTTCTGGCATACGGCTCGGTGTGACCCGAACCGGTTGTCCGTTATGTGCTTAAAGGTTTATTGACTGGGTCTACCTCGAACGACCGTTGCCGATCGCACGGATAGCCCGCACTCGCCTTTTTGGCATCCTGTCTTCCGTTGTCAAGCAGCGCCGGTCTCCGCTACGGGGGACTCCAGCCGGAACGTGACGCTGGGTCAGGGGTTCCGTTTCCTGCTCCCGCCGGCAGGTGTACCGGCCGTGCGGGGCGAGGGATGAACTTACTGGCTGCCCCCTGGGGTGTCAACTCGCTTCCGAGTGACGCCCGCCACCGTCGCCCGAGGGCCGGTGTCAGGGGCCTGCAGCTGGGTCAGACCGCCACCACCAGGTGGTGGGCGTTCCGGCCCCGTTGCAGGAGGATGAACCTAGCGTGGCGCAGATCGGACGTTCCAATCGGCCCGCCGTCACGCTCCGCACGCGCGGTCAGCGGCTCCTGGTTCACCTTGTAGCCACTGGGGTTCCGGCGCACCTCGCCCTTGGACGGCGCCAGGCCCGTGCGTGCGAACAGGTCGATCGGATCGACGCCCTCGAGCTCGGCCCGCGGCACCTCGGTCGTGGCCAACTCCCCTGCCAGCAGCTCGAACGCCGCCTCGTCGGCCTCGTCCAGCGGACGTCCGAAGAGCACGGCGGCGGCCGCCTCGATCGCCTGCAGCACCTCGGGCCCGTGCACGAGCGCCGTCAGCTCACGGGCCAGTCGTCGCTGGCCCTCTCGGCGCCCTGGCTCCTGCCGGTGCGCCGCCGCGACCTCACGGCACTCCTCGACCGGGACCAGTGTCAGGCGCAGCAGCAGCGGTTCGACGTCGTCGTCGGCGACGTTGAGGAAGTACTGGTACAGCCGGTACGGGCTGGTGCGCTCGGCCGAGAGCCAGATGTTCTCGCCCTCGCTCTTGCCGAACTTGGTGCCGTCCCCACGCACGATCAGCGGCGCCGTCAGGCCGTGCACCTGGTCCCCCGTGCGCTTGCGCACGAGGTCGATGCCGGCGGTGATGTTGCCCCACTGGTCGCTGCCCGCCACCTGGAGGTCGCACCCGGTCGAGCGGTGCAGCTCGAGGAAGTCGTTGGCCTGCAGCAACATGTACGAGAACTCGGTGAACGAGATGCCGGACTCCCGCTGGAGCCGGCTCTTCACCGAGTCCTTGGCCAGCATCGTGTTCACGGTCACGAACTTGCCCACGTCGCGGAGGAAGTCGAGCACCGACACCTCCTCGGTCCACGAGCGGTTGTCGACCAGCGTCGCACCCGTCGGTGCGTCGTCGAAGCGCAGGAACCGGCGCAGCTGCCCGCCGATCGCGGCGCGGTTGGCGTCCAGCACGGCGGGATCGAGGAACTGTCGCTCGTCGCTGCGCCCCGACGGGTCGCCGATCATGCCGGTGGCGCCGCCGACCAGGGCGATCGGCGCGTGGCCCGCCTCCTGGAAGCGGCGCAGCAGCATGATCGACTGCAGGTTGCCGATGTGCAGCGACTCCGCCGTCGGGTCGAAGCCGCAGTAGAGACGGGTCGGGCCGGCATCCAGGCGCTCGACGAGCGCCGCCGGGTCCGTGGAGTCCTGGAACAGACCCCGTTCCTCGAGTTCCTTGAGCAGCTCGGCGCCCGTGGGCATGCGAGGTGACCTCCGTCGTGTGGCGCTGGGCGGTCGAGCGTACCCGGTGCACCCTGACGTCCCCGAAGGGAGTTCGGCCTCCGTCGGCCCGGTTCGGGGCCCCGGTGCGGCCGGCGGACCCTGAGCCCGCACTCGGCCCCGACGCCGCCAGTGCCACCGCCGCGCACGTGCCGGGCAGCAGAATGGCCCCGTGCGAGCCTCCTCGATCCGCCTCCTCGCCGCGCCCCTGGCCGCGATCGCCGTGCTCGCGACGGCGTGCGGCACCGCGCGAGAGGCGCCCCCGCTGCTGCTGCCCGTGAACGCCGAGCCCTCGGCCATCTACGACGCCAACGGCACGCTCATCACGACCCTGCGCGAGGAGAACCGCTCGACGGTGTCCCTCGAGCAGATCCCCCGCATCCTCCAGGACGCGGTGATCGCCATCGAGGACGCACGCTTCTGGGAGCACGACGGCGTGGACCCACGGGCCATCGCCCGTGCAGCCAGCTCGAACGCCGAGTCCGGCGACGTCTCCGAGGGCGGCTCCACGATCACCCAGCAGTACGTCAAGACGGCGCTGCTCAGCCCGGACCAGACGCTCTCCCGCAAGCTCGAGGAGGCCAGCATCGCCCTGGCGCTCGAGCGCAACTACTCCAAGGAGCTCATCCTCGAGCTCTACCTCAACACGATCTACCTCGGGAACGGGGCCTACGGGGTCGAGGCCGCGTCGCAGTCCTACTTCGGCGTCCCGGTCGAGCAGCTCAGCCTGGAGCAGGCCGCACTGCTCGCCGCCATCATCCAGGCGCCCTCCCGCCACGACCCCCGGATCAACCCCGAGGGCGCCCTCCAGCGTCGGAACCTGGTGCTCGAGCGCATGTTCGAGCAGCAGCTCATCACCGCGACCCAGCGCGACGCCGCGCTCGCGCAGCCCATCGCGCTCGCGGAGCTGCAGCCGACGCCCGAGCAGCTGCCCTACGCCGCGCCCCACTTCGTCGACGCCGTGAAGAGCTGGCTGCTCAACGAGTCGGATGCGCTGGGCGACACACCCGAGGCGCGTCGGGAGACGCTGCTGCGAGGTGGGCTGCGCATCACCACGACCGTCGACCTCGGCCTGCAGGCACTGGCCGAGCAGTCCATCGCGGACGTGCTGCCCGGCCAGGGCAGCGACCCGAAGACCCCGGACGCGGCGCTCGTGTCGATCGAGCCGAGCACCGGCTTCGTCAAGGCGATGGTCGGCGGCTTCGACTACTTCGGCACCCACGACTACCGCCAGGCCAACCTGGCGATGGGCGGCGGGCGGCCGACGGGCTCCGCGTTCAAGCCGATCGTCATGGCGGCGGCGCTGACGGCCGGCGTGTCCCCGTCGAAGGCGTTCGACTCGCCCAGCAGCACCCGCTTCACCCTCGAGGGCGGCGGCGTGTGGAACGTCAAGGGCGGCGGCGGGCTGGGAGCCGGGAACATGCACGACTGCACGGTCGTGTCGTCCAACACCTGCTACGCCAACATCATCCAGGACCCGGCGGTGGGCGCGCAGAAGGCGCTCGACATGGCCCGGGCGCTTGGCGTCGTGTCGACCGACCTGACCCCCAGCCCTGCGATGGTGCTCGGCCCGAACAACACGACCGTCACCGACATGGCCGACGTGTACGCCACCTTCGCCAACGACGGCGTGCGCGTGCCGCCGACCTTCGTGACCCGCATCACCGGTCCCGACGGCTCGGTGATCTACCAGCACGAGCACGCGCAGACGAAGGTCATCGAGCCCGAGGTGTCCCGTGAGGTGACCTCGGCGCTCGAGGGCGTCATCGCCGGCGGCACCGGCACCGACGCCAACATCGGCCGGCCGGCCGGCGGCAAGACCGGCTCGGCGCAGCAGAACACCGACGCGTGGTTCTGCGGCTTCACCCCGCAGCTCTCGACCGCCGTCTGGGTCGGCTTCGCGTCGCTGCGCCCGGACCGCGACGGTCGCCCCTCGCTGGTGTCGATGACGCCGCCCAACACCCGCATCACGGTCTTCGGCGGCACCTACCCGGCGCGGATCTGGGCGCGGTTCATGCGCCAAGCCGTCGCCGACCAGCCCGCCGCCCCGCTGGTCGACCCCGGCACCCAGCCGATCCCCACCACCACGGTCCCGGCGCCGAACCCCGCCGTGTCGACCCCGGTCTCGCCCACGACCTACGTCGAGGTGCCCGCCGTGACCGGCACGACGGCGTCGGCGGCCCGCGACCGGCTCGAGAAGCTCGGGCTGCGCGTCCAGGCGGTCACCGTCGCCTCGACGACCGACACCCCCGGCACGGTCATCGGCCAGAGCCCCGGCCCGGGCGGCAAGCTGCGCTCCGGGCAGACGGTCTGGGTCGAGTCGATCGCCTACCCGACGACCACGACGACGACCACCACCACGACGCCCACCACGACCGTGCCGGGCGGCGCCGCGCCCACCACCACGCGTCCTCGGCCGAACGACTGACGGGCCGGCCGATGCCACGCTCTGCGTGTGCCGGTGGCAAGCTGGCGTGATGGCGACCTGGACCGAACCCCCGCCCTCGGCCCCGATGGACGGCGGATCCGACGACCCGGAGCGGCCGCCACGGCGCCTCGGCTTCTGGGTGACCATCGCGGCGGTGACGGTGCTCGTCGGCGGGTGGGTCTACGTCCTCTTCTTCTACGACCCGGGCCTGATGATCGACGAGCTCGCGGACCGCACCTTCCCGACCCAGGCCGAGCAGGTCTGCGCCGCCGCGGTCGACCAGCTGGCGCTGCTCGAGCCCGCCAACCTGGCGACCACCGCCGGCGACCGCTCGCAGACCGTCGCCGAGTCGAACGTCATCCTGCGCCAGATGGTCGAGGACCTGCGTCCGCTGGCGCCGACCTCGCCGCCCAAGGTCGCGGCCGGCGTCGACGAGTGGCTCGACGACTGGAACACCTACATCGACAACCGCGAGCAGTACGCCCAGGGCCTGCTCGAGGACCCCGACACCCGCTTCCTGGAATCGACCAAGGGCACCAGCACGCGTGGCATCACCCGTGCGATCAACGGCTTCGCCGAGGTGAACGAGATGACCTCGTGCACCACCCCCGGCGACCTCAGCTGACGGCCCCGTCCCGGCCGAGCACCCGGACCCGGTAGGCGGCCAGACCGCGCCCGGCGAGCCGCACCACGCCCGGTTCGTCCGCCAGCGCCGCGAGCTCCTGCGGCGTGACCCAGCGCAGCGCCTCGGACTCGTCGTTGCCCCGCGGCTCGGCACCGGGCGGCGCCACGACCACGAAGCGGAGGTCCAGGTG
>JAFAFZ010000007.1 GCA_023423215.1 Actinomycetes bacterium | reverse complement strand
GCCGGCGGTGGCGACGACCACCGCGACGCCGAAGCGTCCGGCGACCAGGTCGAGCTCGGCGAGCGTGGCGGCGTCCAGGCGCCCGGTGCACACGACGAGCCGACCGGTGGCGGTCGCGGCGAGGTGGCGCACCGACTCGACCAGCGAGCCCGGCGTCTCCTTCTCGTCGGGTCCGATGGCGGCCAGGCGGTCGAGCAGCGCGTCGTGCTGCTCGGACGCGGCCACGAACGCCGCCGAGCCGTCACGCTCCGGCGCGGTCGACACGAGGCGCACGAGCTCGTCGCCGCGGGCCGAGAGCTCGACGAGGCTGGCGGCCACGGACACGAGGCGCTCGAAGGAGCGCTCGTCGTGGGCGTGGGGCGAGACGTCCATGAGGATCGTCGTGCGGTGCTGCCAGGGCAGGTCGAACTCCCGCACCACCGGCGAGCCCGTCCGGGCGGTCGTCGGCCAGTGGATGCGGCGGATGTCGTCCCCGGCGACGTAGGCGCGCAGCGTCGAGAACTCCTCGTCGACCGTCGACAGCGAGACGACCGAGGGCACGCCGTCCTCGGGCTCGTCACCGGGGGCGGCGGGCAGCGGTGCGAGCTCCCACGTGCGGGGCAGCACGATCACCGTCACGTGGCCGCCGTCGACGCGGGTGCGTCGCGCCAGACCGAACGGGTCCTCGACCGTGGTGCGCAGCGGTCCGACGCGCTGGAGCCCCCGCCGGTCCGTCGGCAGGGTGTAGGGCGCGAGCGCGCGAGCCCCGGGCTCGAGCGGACCGAGGTGCAGCTCGGCGGTGCCGTGGCGGCCGACGTCGTCGCGCAGCGACACGACGGGGGAGGGGCGGCGGTCGCGGTTGCAGGTGTCGAGCTGGATGCGGCAGCCGTCCCCGACCGTGCAGCGAGCGGGACGGGCGGTGCGACGTACCTCGAGGTGGGGCTGGCGGGCGATCACCCAGATCCACGCGCCCAGGACGGTCAGGGTGGCCGCCACGGCGAGCACCGCGGCCTCGGGCAGGCCGAACACCCAGGCGAGCACGCCGAGCGGCGGTACCACCGCCAGCAGCAGGACGCCTCGACGGGTCACGCCCACGTCAGGCGGGCACCGGCGTCGCGCGGACCAGCTCGTCGATCGCCTCGCCCGCGCCGACGCCGCTGAGCCGGGCGTCGGTCGCGACGACGACCCGGTGCGCCAGGACGGGCACCGCCAGGTACTTCAGGTCGTCCGGGGTCACGTACCCCCGGCCCTGCGAGGCGGCCAGGACCCGCGCCGCGCGCAGCAGCCCGAGCGCGGCCCGCGGTGACATGCCCAGGTCGAGCAGGGGGCTGCGACGGGACCGCTCGGCCAGGTCGACCAGGTACGACGTGAGCGAGTCGGCGACGTGCACCTTCTGTGCGGCGGCCGACATGGCCAGGATGTCCGCCGCGGTGGCCACGGGTTGGAGCGCCTCGAGCACGCCGTCGTGGTCGCTCTCCTGCAGCAGCGCCAGCTCGTCCTCTCGACCGGGGTAGCCGATCGAGAGCTTCATGAGGAACCGGTCCAGCTGGCTCTCGGGCAGCGGGAAGGTGCCCTGGTGCTCGAGCGGGTTCTGGGTGGCGATCACCATGAACGGGCGGGGGAGCTGGTAGGTCGACCCGTCGACCGTGACCTGCTCCTCGGCCATGGACTCCAGGAGTGCGGACTGCGTCTTCGGCGAGGCGCGGTTGATCTCGTCGCCGAGGAGCAGGTGCGAGAACACCGGACCGGGGCGGAACTGGAACGAGCCGTCGTGCTGGTTCCACACCGAGGTGCCGAGCACGTCCGAGGGCAGCAGGTCGGGGGTGAACTGCACACGACCGAACTCGCCGCGCACCGATCGGGCGAGCGCCTTCGCGAGCGACGTCTTGCCCACGCCGGGCACGTCCTCGAGCAGCAGGTGACCGTGGGAGATGAGGCAGGTGACGGTCAGCTCGATGACCTCGTCCTTGCCACGCACCGCGCGCCCCACGTTCTCGCAGATCGCGTGGAACACACCCTCGAACGACCTGGTCGCCTGGCCGTCGATCGACGTCGTGGTCACTGGTCCCTTCCCTCCGCCGGTCCCGATGGCCGCGGAACGCTGAGAGTCTGCCAGAGCGATCGACGGCCGGGACGGCGGGTCGGCGCTGGTACCGTGCGCCCATGTCGGCACCGGACCAGGACCCAGGCGGCGTCGTCGCAGGGCCCGTGGTCGCGGCGGTCGACATCGGCGGGACCAAGCTGGCGACGGCGGTGGTCGACGGGTCCGGCACCATCGTGTCGGCCGAGCGGGCGCCCACCGAGGGCGCGGACGCCGAGGCGCTGTTCGACCACCTCGCGGCGCTGCTGGATCGGGTCGTCGCGGGCGCTCGTGCGCAGGGCGTGCAGCCCGACGTCGTCGGCGTCGGCTGCGGTGGTCCGATGAGCGCGGGAGGGGTCACCGTCTCGCCGCTGAACATCCCCCAGTGGCGCGGCTTCCCGCTGCGCGCCCGGCTGGCCGAGCGCTACGACCTGCCCACCTTCGTGGACAACGACGCGAAGGCGCTGGCGCTCGGCGAGGGGTGGCTCGGCGCCGCTGCCGGGTGGACCGACTACCTGGCGATGGTCGTGTCGACCGGGGTCGGTGGCGGGATCGTGCTGGACGGCCGGCTGCTCGACGGCGCTTCCGGCAACGCCGGCCACATCGGTCACCTGATCGTCGAACCCCAGGGCCGCGCGTGCGCGTGCGGCGCCCGCGGCTGCCTCGAGGCCGAGGTCTCCGGCACCGCGATCGCGGCGATCACCGGCCGACCGGCGGCCGAGGCTCCGCACGAGGTGCGGGTGCGGGCCGGTCGACTCGTCGGGCGGGCGGTGGCGTCGGTCGCCAACCTGCTCGACCTGCGCCTCGCCGTGGTCGCCGGGTCGGTCGCGCTCGGCTACGGCGCCGACTTCTTCGACGCGGCGCAGGACGAGGCCGACCGGCTGGCCCGGTTGGAGTACGCGCGGGGTCTGCGGATCGTGCCGGCCGGGTCGGGGGCGGACGGGCCCATCCTGGGCGCCGCCGTGGTGGGCCGAGCGGGTCTGGCCGCCGGGCCGCCGGTACGCTCGACGCCGTGAACCGGCCCGACGATCGTCCCAGCGGCCCGCTGACCGGGCTGTCGCTGCGCATGGTGCTCGCCGTCGTGGTCCACCCGTCGTTGTGGCTCACCGCGTTGCGCCAGCTGCGGCTGCTCGCGCCGACCGGTTGGTGGCGCAGCGCCCCGTGGCTGCCGCTGCCGGACCCCGGCTACCTGCGCTTCCGCATGGTCACGGCCTACGGGGGCGACGGGGCCCGGGCCGCCGAGCCCGAGGACCTGGTCACGTACCTCCGCTGGTGCCGCGCCTGGCCCGCGGCGACGCACCAGCGGTGAGCCGACGGTGAACGACGTGGGGTGGCCGCCGGGCGGCGACCCCGCCCGCATCCGCCTGGTCCGGGTGCGGGTGCCGCTGCGTCGGGCGCACCGTGCCGCCCACGGCACCGAGGTCGTGCGCGACGTCGTGCTGATCGACTGGACCCGACCGGACGGGGTGCAGGGCTGGAGCGAGTGCTCGACCCTGTCCGGACCGGGCTACGTCACCGAGACCACCGACGAGGCCTGGCGCCACCTGGTGACCCGACTCGCCCCGGACGCGGTCCAGGGCCTGTCACGGCCGGTCGTCGGGGCGCTCGCGGCCTCGGCCGCACTGCTGGACGCGGCGCTCGACGCGGACCTGCGCGCACGCGACCGGTCCCTGGTGGACGAGCTGGGCGGTGTCCGACGTCCCCTCGAGCGGTGCGTGGTGCTCGCGTCGATCGGCGACGACCCCGGTGACGTGCTCGCCGCCGCCCGGGCGTCGATCGGTGGGGGCGCCACGATGGTGAAGCTGAAGGTGGTGGCCGGATCGGACCTGACGGCATTGCGCGTCGTCGTCGCCGAGCTGGGCGGCTCCCGAGTCGCAGCCGACGCCAACGGCTCCTTCTGCTCGCTCGACGAGCTGAGCGAGCTCGACGAGCTCGGGCTGGCCTACCTGGAGCAGCCGCTGCCCCGGGGCACGACCTGGGACGAGCTGTCCGCCGTGTGCCGCGCCCTGGCGACACCGGTCGCGCTCGACGAGTCGCTCGTC
>JAFAFZ010000642.1 GCA_023423215.1 Actinomycetes bacterium | reverse complement strand
CAGCTCGAGCTCCTCGCGCAGGTAGGGCCGGCACGCGTCGCGCTCGGCGGGGGTCGGCTTGTTCGCCGGTGGCGCGCACCGGACCGGGGCGGTGATGAAGCAGTCCTCGAGGGCCAGCCCGTCGTCGAGGGCGACCGACGTGGGCTGGTTCGCGAAGCCGGTGCGCCACAGCGAGGCGTAGAGGAAGTCGCCCGAGCGGTCTCCGGTGAACATGCGACCCGTGCGATTCGCGCCGTGGGCCGCGGGTGCCAGGCCCACCACCACCAGCCGGGCGTCGGGGTCGCCGGAACCCGGGACCGGCCGACCCCAGTACTCCTCGTCGCGGTAGGCCGCCCGTCGCTCCACGGCGACCTGCTCCCGCCACGCGACGAGCCGCGGACACCGGCGGCACTCGACGATCCGGTCCTCGAGGGACCGGATCGCGGCGTGCTCGTCGTGGCGCTCCAGGGCCGGCATCGGGCCCGAGCCAAGGATCCGCGCCGATGGCTCGCCGCACCGCCGCTCCCCCGCCCACCACCCTCGTGCTGCTCGTGCGGCACGGCCAGACCGGCACCACCGGACAGGTGCTGCCGGGACGGGCGAAGGGCCTGCACCTGGCCGAGAAGGGGCTGCAGCAGGCGCAGGCCGCGGCGGATCGCATCGGCCGCCTCGAGCGGGTCGACGCGGTGTACGCGTCGCCGCTCGAGCGCACGAAGGAGACCGCGAAGCCGATCGGCGCCGCGGTCGGCCACAAGGTCCAGCTGGCCAAGGGCCTGCTCGAGTGCGACTTCGGCGAGTGGACGGGCCGCAAGCTCTCCGACCTGCGCAAGCTGCCCGAGTGGTCGACGGTGCAGCACCAGCCCTCGGGCTTCCGGTTCCCCGGGGGCGAGTCGTTCCTCGACATGCAGACCCGCATCTGGGCCGAGCTCGAACGGCTCGTCGCCGCGCACCCGGGCGGCACGGTGGTGGCGGTGTCGCACGCGGATCCCATCAAGGCGGCCGTCGCGATGGCGACCGGCGTGCACCTCGATCTGTTCCAGCGCATCGTGATCTCGCCGTGCTCGGTCACGCCGCTGCTGTTCACCCCCGGCGGGCCCGTCGTGCTGGCCGTGAACAGCACCGGTGACGACCTCCGCACCCTCTCCCCCTCGTAGCATGTGGACGAGTGAGTGACATGGGTTCCCCCTTCGAGTTCGACGAGCTGGACTCCTTCATCCCCGGCGCCATCGGCGAGCCCGGCGACCGGGTCTTCTACCTCCAGGCGCGCCGCGGCGAGCAGGTCGTGTCGTTCCGCCTCGAGAAGGAGCAGGTCGGCATGCTCGGCCGCTACCTCGGCCAGCTCGCCGGGGCGATGGGATCGCCCGACCCCGAGCGCGACATCGCCGGGCTCATCGAGCCGGTGCTGCCGGAGTGGGTCGTCGGCACGATCGCGGTCGGCGTCGACGAGGCCGGCGGCATCATCCAGGTGACGGCCGAGGAGCTCGTCCCGGACGAGATCGAGTTCGAGGTCGACGACGACTTCACCGAGGACGACATCGAGGAGCTGCTCGAGTCCGAGGACGAACCGCTCGGCGCGCAGGCGCGCTTCACCCTGCGCATCGGCCAGGCCGCGGCGTTCGCCGAGGCGGCCGAGGAGCTGATCTCGTCGGGTCGCCCGCCGTGCCGGCTCTGCGGTCGGCCGATCGGGCCCGAGGGGCACGACTGCCCCCGCTGGAACTGAGCCGGGACGCGTGAGCGATCCGGATCCCGGCGGCTTCGCGCGCCTCTCCGACGAGCACGAGCCGGACGCCACCGAGGACGACGACGACTGGGTCGAGTGGGTCGAGCTGACCGACGGTCCGAGCGGTGACCTCGTGGACGCGATCGACGAGGACGACGAGGACGACGGCTCCCTCGAGTTCACCTACGACGCGACGCTGGCACCGGACGATCCGGGCATGGCCGAGCTGCTCGAGCGCGGCGAGATGGAGGTGCTCGGCCTCATGCCGTGGTCGAGCAACGGCACGTACCTCGTGCGCGTCCAGCGCAAGGGCGACCACGCACCGGCGATCTACAAGCCCGAACGTGGCGAGCGTCCGCTCTGGGACTTCCCCGGCGCGCTCTGGAAGCGGGAGGTCGCGACCTACGAGCTGTCCCGTGCGCTCGGGTTCGACCTGGTGCCGACCACCGTGGCGCGGGTCGCGGCGCCGATCGGTCGGGGCTCGGTGCAGGCGTTCGTGCCGGCACGCTTCGCCGAGCACTACTTCACGCTGCGCGAACGGCCCGAGCTGGGCGGGCCGCTCCGGGCGCTCTGCGCGTTCGACCTGGTGGCCAACTCGGCGGACCGCAAGGGCGGGCACTGCCTGGTCGACGACGGCGGCCGCGTCTGGGCGATCGACAACGGCCTGACCTTCCACGAGGAGTTCAAGGTCCGCACGGTGATCTGGGACTTCGCCGGCGAGCCGCTGCCCTCCCCCGTCGCCGAGGCGATCGGCGGCTGGCTCGACCGCGGGCTCGATCCGCAGCTGTGCGAGCTGCTGACGCGCGACGAGCAGGAGGCGCTGCTCGGCCGCGCGCGTGCGCTGCTGGCGGGCGGCCACTTCCCGCACGACCCCACCGGTCGCCGCTACCCCTGGCCCCTCGTCTAGTCCGCTCCGCCGTTCCCGAACCGGGTGGGAGAGCGCATCTCCCAGCATGCACTCCCGCAGCCGCTTCGCCGTCGTGCTCGCCGCCCGAGCCCGGACGCGCAACGGCCCCCGACACCGAGGTGCGGGGGCCGTCGAGCGAATGTCGAAGGCTGCGAGGGCTCATCGAGCCCGTCGGCTCATCGGGCCTGGAGGGCCTCGATCAGCTTGGGCATGACCTTGTGCACGTCACCGACGATGCCGAGGTCGGCCACCGAGAAGATGGGGGCCTCGGGGTCCTTGTTGATCGCGATGATGTTCTTCGAGCCCTTCATGCCGACCAGGTGCTGCGTCGCGCCGGAGATGCCCGCCGCGATGTAGACCGTGGGCTTCACGACCTTGCCGGTCTGACCCACCTGGTAGGAGTAGGGCACCCAGCCGGCGTCGACGATGGCGCGGGACGCACCCGGAGCGGCGTGCAGCAGCTTCGCCAGGTCCTCGACCAGCTGGTAGTTGTCCTTCTCGCCCAGGCCACGGCCACCGGCGACGACGACGGCGGCGTCGTCCAGGCTCGGGCCGGTCTTCTCCTCGACGAACACGTTCGTGACGGTCGCGGCACCGGTGGCACCGAGGTCGGGGAACGCCAGGTCCTCGATCGGCGCAGCGCCGCCGCCCGAGCCCTCGGCCGCGAACGACTTCGGACGGACGAGCAGGATGCCGAGCTTGTCGGTCGTGAACTTGGTGACGACGTCGGTGGTGCCACCGAAGATCGGCTCCACGCCGGCCAGCTTGCCGTCGCGCTCGACCAGGTCGACCACGTTGGTGATGACGGGTGCGTCGACCTTCACCGACAGGCGGCCGGCGACGTCACGGCCGGTGTAGCTCGTGGCGAGCAGCACCGCGTCGGGGCCGTTGCCGGCCTCGACGGCCGCGGCGATGGCGGCGGCGATCGGCGCGCCGAGGAGCTTGCCCTCGGTGCCGGGCACGTTGAACACCTTGGTGGCGCCGTGGGCACCCACCTCGTCGGCGACGTCCGCGCCGTACGCGGTGACGACCTCGACGGTGTCGGCCAGCTCACGGGCCTTCGTGAGGATCTCGAGGGTGGTCGGGGACACCTTGCCCTCGGTCGCCTCGGCGAACACCCAGATCTTGGAAACGGTCATGTGATCTCTCCTTGGTTCCGGTGCTCGGCTCAGATGACCTTGAGCTCGGCCAGGAAGTCGACGACCTTCTGGAAGCTCTCGCCGTCGTCCTCGATGATCGTGCCGGCCTCGCGGGCCTCGGCCTCGGCGACCTCGACGATCTCCTGCCCGCCACCGGCCCAGCCGACGCTCGAGGCGTCGATGCCGAGGTCGGCGACCGTGACGGTGTCGACCGGCTTGGACTTGGCGGCCATGATGCCCTTGAAGGACGGGTAGCGGGGCTCGACGACGCCGGCGGTCACGGAGACCACTGCGGGCAGCGGGCTCTCGACCTCGTCGTAGCCGGCCTCGGTCTGGCGCTGGACCTTGACGGTCGAGCCGTCGACGGCGATCTCCTTGGCGAAGGTCACCGACGGGAGCTGCAGCAGCTCGGCGATCTGCTCCGGCACGGTGCCGGTGTAGCCGTCCGACGACTCGGTCGCCGTCAGGATCAGATCGGCCTCACCCGCACGCTCGATGGCCTTGGCCAGCACCTTCGAGGTGCCGAGGGCGTCCGAGCCGGCGAGCGCGTCATCGCTGACGAGCACGGCCTTGGCCGCACCCATGGCGAGCGCGGTGCGCAGGCCGCTGACCTCGTTGTTCGGGGCCATCGAGACGAGGGTGACCTCGCCGCCACCGGCCGCGTCGACGAGCTGCAGCGCCATCTCGACGCCGTAGCTGTCCGACTCGTCCAGGATCAGCTTCCCGTCACGCTTCAGGGTCTTGGTAGTGGGATCCAACGCACCCGGGTCGGCCGGGTCCGGGATCTGCTTCACGCAAACGACGACATTCATGCGTGCGAGTCTGCCCTGCGTTACCCGGCGGTAACAAAATCGGGGCGTCCGCGGCGCAACGGCGCCACGAACGCAGACTGCACGAACGCGGACTGTACGTGCGGCGCCGCGCACTGGGACACTTCTGCGCCATGCGCGTGGTGCTCGTGGTGAACCCGACGGCGACGAACGTCTCGCCGGCGCGCACCCGCATGGTCGAGCTGCTGCTCTCGGCCCGCCACGACGTGCGCGTCGCGCCGACCACCCACCGGGACCACGCGACCGAATTGGCACGCGCCGCGGTGGCGGACGGGGCCGACGCCGTCGTGGTGCTGGGCGGCGACGGCACGCTGAACGAGGTCGTCAACGCGCTCGCCGGCACCTCGTGCGCGATCGCGGTGCTGCCGGGCGGCTCGACCAACGTGTTCGCCCGCACGCTCGGGCTGCCCGACGACCTGCGGCGCGCGACCCGGGCGAGCTCGGACGCCCTGGCCAGCGGCTGGGTGCACGAGATCGGGCTCGGCTCGGTCAACGGTCGCTACTTCACCTTCCACACCGGCGTCGGCTTCGACGCCGCGATCGTCGAGCGGGTGGAGCGCCGTCCCCGGATGAAGCGGCGCCTCGGCCACGCGTGGTTCGCGTGGTGCGGCGTCCGGCGCTTCTTCTCCTACGACCGGCGCCACCCGCACTTCCGGGTGCTGGTCCGCCACACCCGCACCATGGACATGGCGACGCCCGACGGCCCCGGCACCGACGGGGTCGAGGACGAGGGCTACTTCACCGTCGTGCAGAACACCGACCCGTACACCTTCGTCGGGCAGCGGCCCTTCACCCTCTCCCCCGCGACCACGCTGGATCGCGGGCTGACGGTGACCACGGTGGGTTCGATGTCGATCGCACGCTTCGTGCCGATCGGCCTGGACGCGCTGGTCAACCGCAAGGGCCTGAAGCAGCGGCGCTACCTGACCTCGAGCCACGACGTCGCGGGCGCCCGCATCACGCGCATCCTGGACGAGCCACCCCGGTCGATGCCCTACCAGGTGGACGGCGACTTCCTGGGCGAGGCGGACGTGCTCGAGTTCGCGCACCACCCGGGCGTGCTGCGCATCGTGCTGCCGCTCGTCCCGCGCTGAGCCGGACGCCGGCGGCCGGTCGGAGCGGCCGGTCAGAGCAGGCCGGCCTGGACCAGCGTCGCCCGCGCGGCGGCCGGCTGGTTCGTGATGATGCTGGTGACGCCCAGGCGCGCCAGCTGCACGATGCGCTCGGGGTCGTCGACCGTCCACGGGTTCACGCCCAGGCCGAGCTCGCGGCAGCGCGCCATGAACGGCTCGTCCACGAAGGGGTCCCACGGGTTCACCGCGACGTCACCCGCCGCGGCGGAGCGGTCGAGCAGCTCGGGGTCCGCGGACAGGTCGAAGGCCAGGCGCGCGGTCGCCAGCCGGGGCGCCAGGGAGCGCACCCGCAGCAACGTCGCCTCGTCGAAGCTCGAGATCTGGATCGGCTGTGCCGGCCGATCGAGCTGCGCGTCCGCGGCGATGCGTCCGGCCACCAGCGCGACGACCAGGTCGCACACCTCGAGGTCGTGCGGCACGTCCTCGTCGCCCAGGTCGCCCGGCGAGTTCTTGATCTCGACGTTGACCCCCATGCCGGCGCACGCGTCGAGCGCGTCGCTCAGCAGCAGGACGTGCTCGGGGCGCTGGTCCGAGGGCGTCGCCCAGACCCCGCGACCGTCCGGGTACCAGGCGTCGTGGCACACCGCGAGGGCGCCGTCGCGGGTCAGGCGGACGTCCAGCTCGACCCAGTCCGCACCCTCGTCCCGCGCCCCGTGGAAGGCCGCGAGGGTGTTGTCTGGATGGGCCCCTGAGGCGCCGCGATGAGCGCAGATGAGAACCGGTTCTGGGTTGGACATCTTCTCGAAACTTTTCCTTTACTCCGCTTGTTGCCAGCAGTACCGTTGACTTTGTTCACGGATTCACAAGTTCCCAGCCGATCGCCTCGGTCGAGGGTTCCTGCGATCTGGCACTGACGCCGACGCACCGGACCCCGGAGGAATGAGCGGGAAACCTAGGGATCCGAACGCCGCTAGGACATCCACTCACCATGCACTCGGACGCGGCTGCTTGCGCGTCCCACACTCTACGGAGGAATCGTGGCGCTGACCTCGAGCCGAAGCCTGAACACCGCGACCGACACCTGGCGGGCGAACTCCTCGTGTCGTGACACGGATCCCGACCTGTTCTTCCCGGTCGGCACCACGGGCCCGGCGCTCGAGCAGATCGCTGCGGCGAAGGCCGTCTGCAACACCTGCGAGGCCAAGGAGCCGTGCCTCGAGTTCGCGCTGACCACCAACCAGGACTCGGGCGTGTGGGGTGGCACGTCGGAGGAAGAGCGTCGCAAGCTGCGCCGCGCATGGGTGGCCCAGCAGCGTCGTGCCGCAGCGGCGTCCTGATCCGGCGCTGATCGACCGCCGCGGCCGGGGGTCATCGGTCACACCGACCGCCTGACCCGGCACCTCGATCCGGTCTACAGACCGACCGAACGACCTCCCCCGTGGGGAGGTCGCTTCGCGTCCGGGGCGCGGACGACGGGCACCGTGAGCGACACGCGCGTGCCCGGTCGCCGGAGCGTGCCGGTGGCGGTGCGCAGCTCGGCCGTCGCGGCCGCTGCGTCGTCGGGCGAGAACGTGATCGTCCCGCCGAGCTCGGCGACGAGGCCGCGCACGATCGACAGCCCGAGGCTGGTCGTGGTCGCCGGGTCGAAGTCCGGCGCGATGCCGACGCCGTCGTCGACCACCGCGACGCGCAGCAGGCCCGCGCCCTGCGTCAGCTCGATGCCCACCTGCGCCCGCTGGGCGACGCCCGCCGGGTCGACGCCGAGCGTGCCCGGTGGGTACGCGTGGTCGACCACGTTCTGGAGCAGCTCGGTGAGCACGACCGCGAGCGAGGTCGCCGCGGGCGACGGCAGCTTGCCCGCGTCACCCGAGCTCGTGAAGTGCACCGGACGGTCGGGCGAGGTCAGCCCCTCTTCCACCATCCGGACCAGCGGCCGCACGATCTCGCCGAAGTCGACGTCGTCGCCGTCCTCACGCGAGAGCGTCTCGTGGACGAGGGCGATGGAGCGGATGCGCCGGACCGACTCCTCGATCGCCGCCTTCGCGGTCGGCTCGGTCAGGCGGCGCCCCTGGAGCCGCAGCAGCGACGAGATCGTCTGGAGGTTGTTCTTGACCCGATGGTGGATCTCCTTGATGGTCGCGTCCTTCGACACGAGCATCCGGTCCCGGGAGCGCAGCTCCGAGATGTCGCGCAGCAGCACCACGGCGCCGGCGACGCGGGCGGGTCCCCCGCCGGGCGCGGCGTCCAGCAGCGGGATGCAGCGCAGCACGATGCAGGCGTCGTCGCGCTCGACCTCTTCGGCCGCGGGGTGCGCGGTGAAGAAGGCGCGGTAGGTCGCTGCGGACTCGGCGCCCAGGTCCGTCAGGTTCTCGCCCTGGATGCGGCCCGACACGCCC
>JAFAFZ010000626.1 GCA_023423215.1 Actinomycetes bacterium | reverse complement strand
CCCCAGCCGCCGACCGCCTGACCGTCCGCCGCGACCCGACCCGACCGGCGCGACCGGCCGCACTGCGGGGTGGTCCGCCCCCCGGGCGAGGGAGACCTGACGACCACCCCGACCGGGGGTAGCTTGGGGCGGCTTGATGAAGGACCGACCACCGATGCTGCTGGACAGGATCCAGAGTCCCGCCGACCTCGCCGACCTCGACGACGAGCAGCTGAGCCTGCTCGCCACGGAGATCCGTGAGTTCATCGTCGACTGCGTGAACACCCACGGCAGCGGCCACCTCGGCTCGAACCTCGGCGCGGTCGAGATCACCCTCGCCCTGCACCGGGTCTTCCGTTCGCCCCACGACCTGATCCTGTGGGACACCGGGCACCAGGCGTACGTGCACAAGCTGCTGACCGGACGCCAGGACGACTTCGCGACGCTGCGCCAGGAGGGCGGCCTCTCGGGCTACCCGAGTCGGTCGGAGTCCGACCACGACTGGGTCGAGAACAGCCACGCCTCGACCGTGGTGTCCTACGCCCACGGCCTGGCGACCGCGCTGCACCTGCGCGGCGAGGACGACCGCCAGATCGTCGGCGTGCTCGGCGACGGAGCCCTGACCGGCGGCATGGCGTACGAGGGCCTGAACAACCTCGGCCACTCCGGCCGCAAGGCGATCATCATCCTGAACGACAACGGCCGCTCGTACGCTCCGACCGCGTCGAGCCTGGGCGAGAGCCTCTCGAAGTTCCGCTCCTCGAGCGCGTACCGCCGCCAGAGCGCCCGCATCGAGCGCATCATCTCGGAGCTCCCGCTCGGCAACTACCTCGAGAAGGGCGTGGACGGCGCGAAGGCCGCCATCCGCGAGATCTTCGAGCCGCCCGCGTTCTTCGAGCAGCTCGGCGTGAAGTACCTCGGCCCGTACGACGGCCACGACCTGCCGACGCTGGAAGAGGCGTTCCGCAACGCCGCCGAGGTCGACGGCCCCGTCGTCGTGCACTGCCTCACCCAGAAGGGCCGCGGCTACGCGCCGGCCGAGAACGACTCGATCAAGCACATGCACGACGTCGGCAGCGTGAAGCCCGGCTCGTACACCGCGGCGTTCTCGGACGCGATCATCGCCGAGGGCGAGGCCCGCCCCGAGCTGGTCGCCATCACCGCGGCGATGCCGGACTCGACCGGCCTGCTCCCCTTCGGCGAGCGCTTCCCGGACCGCATGTTCGACGTGGGGATCGCCGAGCAGCACGCCGTGACGGCAGCGGCCGGCATGGCCATGGGCGGGTTGCGCCCGGTCGTCGCGCTCTACGCCACGTTCCTCACCCGTGCGATCGACCAGGTGAACCTGGACGTCGGCCTGCACTCCCAGCCCGTGGTGTTCGTGCTCGACCGCGCCGGCATCACCGGTGACGACGGACCCTCGCACCACGGCATCCTGGACATGGTCCTGATGTCCAAGGTGCCCGAGTCCACGATCTTCGCCCCGTCGAACCAGGCCGAGGTCGCGCAGATGCTGCACGACGCGCTGGACCTGTGCACGACCGGTCCCTCGGCCATCCGCTTCTCGAAGGCGATGCCGCCGGCCGGCGAGACGACCACCGGCTCGGGGCTCTCGGGCCGCCGGGTGCGCGCCGGACAGGAGGTCTGCCTCATCGGGGTGGGCCGCATGCTCGCACCCGCGATCGAGGCCGCCGAACGCCTGGCCGGGATGGGCATCGACGCGACCGTCTGGGACCCCCGGGTGGTGAAGCCGCTCGACGCCGAGATGCTGGCCGACGCCGCGGACCACCGCCTGGTCGTCACCATCGAGGACGGCCTGCGCGACGGCGGCATCGGCGCGTCGATCGCCGACAACCTCTCCAAGCTGGCGCCGCACGACGGTCCGGCCGCGCGCGTGCTGGGCGTGCCGACGGTGCACCTGGCGCACGCGAAGCCCGACGCGATCCTGGCGCACCTCGGCCTGGACGCCGACGGCATCGTGGACGAGGTCGTCGCGTGGCAGCGCAGCGCGGCCGATCGCACCAGCTGATCCGTCCCGCCGCGGCCCGCTGACGTTCCGCCGTCCGGCGCGTCAGCGGTGCGCCTGCGCCGGCGTCACTGGTAGAAGGGGTTCTCCCCGGCCGAGTGGTCGGTCGCGTCGATGACCTCGGCGACCTCGGGGATCTGCTCCTTGATCGAGCGACGGATGCCCTCGGTCAGGGTCGCGGCGCTGGCGGAGCAGCCCTGGCAGCCGCCGCCCATCGTCACGTAGACGTTCTGGTCGTCGTCGACGCCGACGAGCGTGGCGAAGCCGCCGTGCGACGCGAGCGCCGGGTTGATCGACTGCTCGAGCAGCTGGGTGACCTTCTCGGCGACGTCACCGGTCAGCTCGACCTGGATGCCGGCCAGCGGATCGGCGCGGTTCGGGTTGCGGATGACCAGACCGCCCTGTCCGGCGGTGCGGGGCAGGTCCAGCTCGGCGCCGCGGAGGCGGTCCACGGAGTCGTTCGGGATGACGACGGTCAGATCCGCGACGGTGTAGCGCACGTGCTCGTCGTCGACGACGTCCAGCTCCTCGAACGACAGGTCGTAGGTGTACTCGACGCCCTTGGTGCCGGTGATGGCCACGCGCAGGCCGAGCGAGGCGGGATCGTCCTCCGCGGCGCGGATGCCGAGCACCGTCTCGAGCGCCTCGGGGCTGACCCGCATGACGACGTCGCCGGTGGTCGTGGGGGCCTCGGCCGCGGCGGTGCCCTGGTCGGCATCGGGAGCGAGGGGACTGGTGGGGGGAGTGTCGACGCTCATGGTTTCCAACATGCTAATAGGAGAAATTCGGACGGCGCCGGTCGGCACCTGCGAGGGCAACCCGGACGGGGGTGCGACCTGTTCCCGGAGCGCCGTCCCACGCCGCGCCGGCGTCGACCCGGACGACCCCGCCGGCCCGCGCGGCGAGCCGGGTCCGTCAGACCTTCAGGCCACGCTCCTCGGCCTCCGAGGCGAGCTCGAGCCAGCGCTCCTCGGCGACGTCCATCTGCTCAGCGACCCCGGCCAGCTCGGTGCCGAGCTCGCCCATGCGCACGTGGTCGCCCGTCGCCGCGACCTGCTCGAGCTGCTCCGACAGCTGGCCGTGGCGCCGCTGCGCGCTCGAGAGCGCCTTCTCGGCCTGCTTGAGCTCGTGGCGGATCGTCGACGCGCTCCGCCCGGGCGACGCCGCACCGCTCGCGCCCGCTGCCCCTGAGCCCGCGCTCCCGCCGCGGCGCTCGTC
>JAFAFZ010000603.1 GCA_023423215.1 Actinomycetes bacterium | reverse complement strand
CCGACCACGAGGTGGCCGACGGACCGCACCACGGACGCCCCGGCCAGGGGCGCGCGGCTCGCACCCGAGCGAAGCGCGCGCAGACGGCGGGCCCCTCGAAGGGCAGCACGACCGCCCAGAACCCCGCGGAGTCCAGCGCAGCCAGATCGTCGGTCACGTCGACCAGCTCGGTGCACAACCGGCCCCCGACCACGGCCAGCGGCTCGGCGTCCGCCAGGCTTCGGGCAGCTCGGGTCGTGTGCACGATCCAGGGATCCTACGGCCGGCCCTGCGACCTGAACGACGGCGCAGGAGGCCTCGGCGCGGTGCTCGGGGAGGGCGAGGGCGCGCTGCTACCTTCCTGCGGTGGCCCGAACCCGCGCGCGTCGCCCCCACCGCAGCTGGACCCAGCGCCTGCTGCTCGCGACCAACGTGCTGCTCGTGGTCGCCTGCGTCGGTGCCGCGGCGGCGCTCGCCAAGCTGCGCACCACGATCGAGGACGTGCCGGTGGTGGACATCGGCTCCGCGCTGACGCCGACGGCCGAGGTCAGCGAACCGCGCAACTTCCTCATCATCGGCACCGACTCCGCCGCCGGGCTCGACGACGACGATCCGGTGCTCGAGGACCGTGCGGTGCACAGCCTCCTGGCCGACGTGATCATGATCCTGCGGGTCGATCCCCGCGACCAGTCCGCCCGGCTCATCTCGATCCCTCGCGACAGCCGGGTCGAGCTGCCGAACGGCCGCATGGACCGCATCAACGCGGCGATGGCGGGCGTCGACGGCGAGGCGACGCTGGTGCAGACCATCAAGCAGAACTTCGGCATCTCGATCGACAACTACGTCCAGATCGACTTCGCCGCGTTCCGCGACCTGGTCGAGGTGCTCGACGGCGTGCCCGTGTACTTCACGACGCCGGTCCGCGACGACAACTCGGGCCTCGCGATCGAGGAGGCGGGCTGCAAGATGCTCGACCCGGTGCAGGCGCTCGCCTACGCCCGGGCCCGGCACTTCTACTGGTACGACGGCGAGGACCGGAAGTGGCGGCCCGACGGCACCGGGGACCTGGGCCGCATCAGTCGCCAGCAGGACTTCATCAAGCGGGCGCTGCGCCGCGCTGCGGACAAGGGCCTGCGCAACCCGAACACGGCGCTCGGCGTCATCAACGCCGCGTCCAGCTCGGTGAAGATGGACTCGACGCTCGACGTCGGCACGCTCATCTCGCTCGCCGGGCAGTTCCAGAGCTTCAACCCTGACTCGCTCCAGTCGGTCCAGGTGCCGACGATCTCCGCACCCCGCGGCGGCGTCGCCTACCAGGACGTCGTCTGGGACGAGGCCGACGCGCTGCTCGAGCCGTTCCGGGGCGTCGACCCGGCCGCCGGCCCCGTGCCGCGCAACGTCATCGTCACCGTCGCCGGTACCTCGGGGCAGCGTGGGCAGCTCGACCAGGCGGTCGGCCAGCTCGACGCGGCCGGCTTCGACGCGGACGTGCAGGAGCAGCGTTCGGCCGCGAAGACGACCACCATCACCTACGGTCCGCGTGGCCGTGACGCCGCGGTGCTGCTGGCGGCGCAGCTCGGCGTCGTGCCCGAGTTCGAGTTCGACGAGGACCTCCGCGGCTACCGGGTCGTGCTCTCGGTCGGCTCCGACTTCGACAGCGTGCGCGAGCAGGCGGTCCCGATCGATCAGCTCCCGGCCGACCGCCTGCCGCCACCCGACGAGACGCCGCCCGCGCCCGAGGGGACCACGCCCGAGACGTCGTCCTCGACACCGGTCGACGACACCGTGGTCGAGGAGGAGGGCGCGCCGCCGCCGCCCGAGGACGCCGGCGTGCCCGGCGTCGTGCCGACCGATCCGGCCGCGGCGGCGTTGTGCCGCTGAGCCGCTGAGCCGCTGAGCCGACGGCAGGGTTGACGGGGGACGTCGAGCGCGACGGGCCCCGACGGAACACGACAAGGGGAACGGGGGACCATGACGACACGACCGGTGGCGCTGGTGACGGGCGCGAGCCGAGGCATCGGCAAGGCGGCGGCGCTGGCGTTGGCCGACGCCGGCTTCGACGTCGCGCTGACGGCGCGCTCGGTGCGAGAGGGCGAGGGCCGCGCCGAGTCCAACACCGTGCGCTCGGACCAGGTCGTCGCCGTGCCGGGCAGCCTCGAGACCACCGCGGCCGAGGTCGAGGCGCGTGGAGCTCGTGCGCTGTCGATCCCGATGGACCTGCTCGACCGGGACGCCGTCGTCGCCGCACCGGCGACCGTGCTCGCCGAGTGGGGCCGCATCGACGTCCTGTTCAACAACGCGATCTACCAGGGCGTCGGGGTGATGGACCGGCTGCTGGACCTGTCCCAGGAGGCGCTCACGCGCATCGTGACCGGCAACCTGCTGCACCAGATCCTGCTCATCCAGCAGGTGCTGCCCCACATGGCCGAGCGCGGCAGCGGCCGGGTCATCGACATGGTGTCTGGCTCCGCCCGCCACGACCCGCCGGGTCCGCCCGGAGCGGGCGGCTGGGGCATCGCCTACTCGGCGTCGAAGGCGGCGTTCGGCCGGGTCGCGGGCGGCATCGAGGCCGAGTACGCCGGCGTCGGCATCCATGCGTTCAACGTCGACCCCGGCAACGTCGTCACCGAGAAGCGGCGCGCGCTGCATCCCGAGGACGACTTCGAGCAGGGCTTCGGCAGCGCCCCGGCCGCCGCCACGGGCGCGGTCGTCGCTTGGCTGGCGACCGCCCCGGACGCGACCCGCTTCGTGGGCAAGTGGATCTTCGCCCCGAAGCTCTGCTCAGACCTGGGGCTGCTGCCCGGTTGGAGCCTGCCGACCGGGTGAGGCGTGCGCGCGCCGGCTCGCGCCGAAAGCCGAGTGAGTTGTGTGCGTGTGTGGGGAGTCGTGGTGCGCCGGCTTGCGCCGAAGGTCGGGTGACGTGGGTGGTGTGCGGGGGTCGTGCGCGCCGGCTTGCGCCGAAGGTCGGAAGGTTCGGTCGGTGCGTGCGGGGTCGTGGTGCGCCGGCTTGCGCCGAGAGCCGAGTGAGTTGTGTGCGTGTGTGGGGAGTCGTGGTGCGCCGGCGTGCA
>JAFAFZ010000595.1 GCA_023423215.1 Actinomycetes bacterium | reverse complement strand
TCCCCGCCCCGGCGGGCGACGGCTCAGCTGCCGACGTGTCGACGGCGGGGCCGCAGCCCGCCTCGGTCCGCGGCGCCCGGTAGCCCGCGGCCGGAGCGCCGTCGACCCAGGCGAAGAACCCGGACTGCACGCCGATGCCCTCGCCGGCGTGCCCCTCGAACTCGAGCTGGAACGCCCGGGCCATGCCGATGCCGTCCTCGTGCATCGAGAAGTCGCCGTAGGTCTCGGCGGCGGGGAACGGGCGGTCGGCCAGCAGGTGGTACTCGTCCGCTGCGTAGACCATCCGGTGGCCGAGCGTGTCCAGGAACACCTGCTGCCAGCGCTCGACGACCTCGACGACCCGCCGGGCCTCGTCCACCGTGTGCGCCCGCATGCGCGGCTCGGAGCTGTGCGCGCTGACGCCGAGCGGCACGACCGCGACGTCGGCGAGCTCGGGGTACTCGTCCAGGACACCGCAGAGCGTGTCGTCCAGCACGTCGCCGTCGTTCAGGCCGGGGCAGACGACCACCTGGCCGTGCACCTCGACGCCGTGGTCCAGCAGCGCCCGCAGCCAGCGCAGGCTCATGGCGCCACGGCGGTTGCGCAGCATCTCGGTGCGCACCTCGGGGTCGGTCGCGTGGATGCTGACGTAGAGCGGCGAGAGCCCCTCGGTCACCACGCGCTCCAGGTCGGCCTCGGTGAAGCGGGTCAACGTGGTGAAGTTCCCGTACAGGAACGACAGGCGGTAGTCGTCGTCCTTCATGTAGAGGCTGCGACGCATGCCCGGCGGCAGCTGGTAGATGAAGCAGAACTCGCAGTGGTTGTCGCAGGTCCGCACCTCGTCGAAGACCGGTGAGTCGACCTCGATGCCGAGCGGCGTCCCCGAGGGCTTCGCGACCTCGATCGTCAGCTCGAGGCCGCCCCGCAGCACGTCGAGCGAGACCTCGGCCTCGTCGGTCAGGACGCGGTACTCGATGATGTCGCGCAGCGGTCGCCCGTCCACTGCGACGAGCGTGTCGCCGGGGAGCACACCGGCCTGCTCGGCCGGTGAACCGGGGGCCACGGCCGCCACCGTCGCCGCCGGTCCGGGCGCGCCCGGGCCGCCATCGGGCGCGGCGGAGCGGGGGGACACGAGCGAGGACATGGCCCGTCGATGCTACTCGGCACCGCTGCGGCACCCTCTGCGGGGACTCGTACCCGCTCCCCCACCGACGGCGTGGCAGACTGCACGGGCCGGCTGGCGGGTCGGCACCACGAGGGGGATCAACACATGGCTGGACCACACCCGGATCCGCCCGCGGCGCGCCGCGTGCGCCCTCGTCGTGGCGCGCGGGCGTCCGTGACGCTGGCGCTCGTCGCCGTCGCGGCGGCCTGCGTGCCGCCGCCACCCACACCCGCGACCGGACCCGATCCGTCGGACGCGCCGCGGGCGGGCGAGGCCGCCTACGCCGAGCACGGCCCCTACGAGGTCGGCGTCACCACCGTGGAGCTGTCGGACCGCCGCATGGAGGTCTGGTACCCGGTGGACCCCGAGGACATCGGCACCGGCCCGCGTGACGAGTACTTCATCCGCGACTACGTCAGCACCGCGTTCGACCAGCTGCTCCCGCCCGAGATCGATCCGCCGTTCGTCACCGACGCCACCCGTGGCGTCCCCGCGAGCGACGACGGCCCGTTCCCGCTGGTGCTGTTCTCGCACGGGTTCGCCAGCTACCGGACCCAGTCGACGACGCTCACGACGCACCTGGCCAGCTGGGGCTTCGTCGTGATCTCGCCCGACTACCTCGAGCGCGGACTGCGCTCGGTGCTGGGCGAGCCCCCGGCGCAGCGGCGCGAGGACACCGACGTCGCCGACGAGGCGATCGAGTCGATCCGTGTGGCGAGCGCGGACCCCGAGGACCTGCTGGGCGGCGTCGTCGACGGCACGTCCGTGTACCCGATCGGCCACTCGGCCGGAGGCGGCACGACCCTCCGCCTGCTCGGCCGCGACGACGTGCCCTCGGGCATCCCGATGGCCGCTGGCTACTCGCTCACGTCGCTGCTGAACCAGAACCCGGTGCTCCCGGCCGACAAGCCGATCGCCTGGATCGCGGCGCCTCGTGACGGCATCGCCAACATCGAGGACGTGCGCCGGGGCTTCGACTACACGCCCGGACCCCGCAAGCTGGTCGAGATCCGCGGCGCCGGCCACAACAACGCCTTCACCGACATCTGCGAGATCGGCGACGGCGGTGTCGCGGCCCTGGCCCGCAGCACCGGTCTGCCGATCCCCGAGTCCCTGCTGGCGCTGGGCGACGACGGCTGCTCGGTGCCCTCGTTCAAGGACTCGCCCGAGGTGTGGCCCGAGGTCCGCCACTTCGTGACGGCCGAGCTGCGCTACCGCTCCGGCCTCGATGCCGAGCCGGTGGGCCTGGGCGACCAGGTCGTGGCGAACTTCGACGACATCGGGCGCTACCGCCACGACCCCTGATCGACGCTCGACCGAGCGGTGCCACGGGGCACCCGACACCGTCGCCACGGCGGTGGCCGCTCCGGCGGCAGGGTGCCCCGGCGGTACGATCCGGGGGTGACGACCGCCTCCCCCACCGTGCACGAGCCGACCTCTCCCGCACCGTCCGGCACCCCCGGCGGCGGCGTGGACCGTGTCCTGCTCGCCGCGCCACGGGGGTTCTGCGCCGGCGTCGAGATGGCCATCAAGGCCCTCGCGTGGATGGTCCGGGCCTTCGAGGCGCCGGTGTACTGCTACCACGAGATCGTGCACAACCAGCGGGTCGTGCGCCGCTTCGAGGACCTCGGCGTGGTGTTCGTCGACGACATCGCCGAGGTGCCCGAGGGGCGTCCCGTCATGCTGTCGGCGCACGGCTCGGCACCCGAGGTGGTCGCCGCCGCCCGCGCCCGCGGCGGCTTCGTCGTCGACGCCGTGTGCCCGCTCGTCACCAAGGTCCACCACGAGGTCAAGGTCCGCTCCGGCAAGGGCTACTCGATCGTCTACGTCGGCCACGAGGGCCACGAGGAGGCCGTCGGCACCATGGCCGTCGCCCCCGAGGCCGTGCACCGCGTGGAGTCCATCGCCGAGGTCGAGGCGCTGCCCGCGTTCGAGACCCCCGTGGCGCTGCTCGCGCAGACGACCCTGTCGCACCGCGACTGGGCCGAGGTCGCCGAGGCCACCAAGGAGCGGTTCCCGGACATGTGGATGCCGGGACGCTCCGACCTGTGCTTCGCCACGACCAACCGGCAGTCCGCGCTGATGAACATCGCCGAGCGCTGCGACGCCGTGGTCGTCATCGGATCCGCCAACTCGTCCAACACGGTCGCCCTCGAGAAGCTGGCGCGCGGCGCGGGGTGCGAGCGGGTGTACCGCATCAACGATCCGGACGAGCTGCCCGGCGACCTGGTCGGCACGGTCGGCGTCACGGCCGGCGCCTCGGCACCCGAGGAGCTCGTCGAAGCCGTCCTGGAACGCCTGGCGCCCGTCCACGGGGTCGACGAGGTCCGCATCACCGACGAGGACGAGTACTTCCCCCCGCCGCGCAACCTGCGCGACCTGCTCGCGGCCATCGACGTCCTGGGGGCCGTGGGCCTGGGCGGCGACCCGGTGGACCGCGCGCCCGTGAACGACCGCAGCCTCCCCGCCAGTTCCGTGCTCGCCGACCTCGCCTGACAAGCTGAGGCGATGGACGCCTTCCGCCTCTTCCTGCACGTGCTGGCCGCTTCGGTCTGGGTGGGTGGGCAGCTGGTCCTGGCGGCGCTCGTGCCGACCGTCCGCACCTACGGCGCGGACGCGACCAGAGCCGTCGCCCGCGCGTTCAACCGCATCGCCTGGCCGGCGTTCGCGGTCGCCGTGGTGACCGGCCTGTGGAACGTGTTCGCCCTGCCCCTCGACGACCTGCGCCACCCGTGGATCGAGCTCAAGGTCCTGGCAGTGCTGCTCTCCGGCGTCGGCGCCGCGGTGCACCAGGTGGCCAAGGGCAACCGGGCCATGCTCGCCGTCGGCGGCGCGACGTCCTCGGTCTTCGCCGTCGCGGCGATGTACCTGGGCTTCCTCGTCACCTGGGTGCCCTGAGCCAGGACCCGTGTCGTCCGTCGAGCCCCGCGACCCGTCGCCCGACCCGGAGCGTCCCGGCTCGCGCACCCTGGCGGACCTGGTGCGGGCCGAGGCACCCGTGGCGACCCGGCGTGCCGCGGCGGTGCTGCTCACCGTGGCGCGCTCGCTGGAGCGCCGTCCCGGCACGGTCGGACCCTCGGGGGTGCTCCCGGCCGGTGACGTGGTGCTGCACGGGGACGGGACCGTCGCCCTGCCGCCCGTAGTGCGCCTGCCGGCCGACGACCCGTCCGTGAGCAGCGCGGCCGCCACGCCGAGCACCGCTGCCGGTTCGGCCGTGGGCCGCCTGCTGTTCGAGCTGCTGGTCGGGCGTCCTCCGCTCGGCCGGGAGG
>JAFAFZ010000465.1 GCA_023423215.1 Actinomycetes bacterium | reverse complement strand
GCTCCCGGGAGCGCGCGTCGACCCTACGCCCGGACCCCTCCGACCCGCCGGGTGGTTTCCGAGGTGCCCGGACGCGTCAGCGCGGGGTCGAGAAGCGGCCCGCGACGAGCGGCAGGTCGAGGTAGGTCGTGATGCCGGCGTCCGCCTCGCAGACGTAGGGCACTGCGTTCACGCAGTGCATGGCCGTCGCGACGATGCCGGCGTTGCGCTCGATGCCGGCCGCGATGGACTCGGGGTGCAGCCCGTGGAACGTGACGTGCAGCGGCGGGTCCGCCTCGAAGCTGACCTCGAAGCGTTCGCCCTCGGGCCCGAAGCTCCACGCCGGGTCCAGGTGCTCGTCGCCCATGAACCAGTTCACGGCGGCGGTGATGACCGGTCGCCCGTCGACCGTGCCGGACCACGTGAAGCGCTGCGCCGCGACGGTGCCGACCTCGATGACGCCGACCGGGGTGTCGATCGGCGCGGTCGCGACCGCCCACTCGTGCGTGGTCGCCTTCTCACGGTCCAGCGTCACGCCCATCTCCGCGGCGATCATGTCGATCGACTGCCCGAACCCGTCGCCGAGCAGCCGGCCCATCGGGCTGGACGCGCACTGCTCCGGCGTCTGGCCGAACATCATCACCTCTCGCACGACGAACTCGGTCGCGTAGGTGCGGATGTCCGAGAACTCCTCGGCGCGCACGTGGCGGATGTCGGTGCACATGGCCGAGAGCATCAGCGGGAAGCGCTCCGTGATGCCGCCGGGGTGGATGCCGGTGCCGTGCAGCGTGACGCCGGATCCCTCGCAGATCGACTGGATCGAGGTCACGTCGTGCGACAGGAACGGGTACACCCACCCGATGGGGGTGACGACGTTCTTGCCCGAGGCGAGGAGCGCCTCGACGTCCGACGGGTCCGCGAGCATCGGCGCGTAGACGACGCAGTCCGCGTCCAGCGCCAGGATCTCGTCCCGATCGGTGGTCGCGGCGACCCCGACGGGGCCGATGCCCGCCAGCTCACCCGCGTCGACGCCGTGCTTGTCGCTCGAGTGCACCCAGCACCCGACGAGCTCGAGGTCCGGGTGCGCCACGACCCCCTCGATCGCCGCACGTCCGACGTTGCCGGTCGCCCACTGCACCACCCGATACGCCATCGTTCGGACCCCCCGGTCTGGCGGACGCCGATCCAGCGCCCGCGAGAACGCGTTCTACCACAGCGCGGCACTGGTGCCACCGCACGCCAGAGGCCGAAATTTGTTCTTCAGGCCGGTGCGCTCCTGCCCGATCCCTCACGGCGACGGCCTGCACACCGCGCGCCACGAACCGGAGGCTCCCGCCCGATGGACACCCGCTCGTTCCTGCTCTCCCGCCCCGTCCGACTGACCGTCGACGCGCTCTTCCTCGTCATGGCCGGCATCTGGGCGTTCCAGGACTCCCGCGACGGCGACCGCTTCGGCATGTTCTTCTGGGGTGCCCTGGTCGTGTTCTGGGTCGTGATGTTCGCCCTGGACACGGTGCGCACCCCACGCGGCGCCCGCACCGCGCTGGACGCCTGACCCTCAGCGGCGAGCTCCGCGATCACCCGGCGAGCCCGGCGATCACCCGGCGAGCTCCGCGATCACCCGGCGAGCTCCGCCGCGAGCTCGGCGACCGAGGCGACCACTCGCGTCGGGCGGTAGGGGTACCGCTCGACGTCCGCCTCGGTCGACACCCCCGACAGCACCAGCACCGTGCGCAATCCGGCCTCGAGGCCGGCGACCACGTCGGTGTCCATCCGGTCGCCGACCATCGTGGTCGTCTCGGAGTGCGCCTCGAGCCGGTTGAGCGCGGTCCGGATCATCAGCGGGTTCGGCTTGCCGACGAAGTACGGCTCGACCCCCGTCGCCCTGGTGATGAGCGCAGCGACCGCACCCGTCGCCGGCAGCGGTCCCTCGGCGCTGGGACCGGTCGCGTCCGGGTTGGTCGCCAGGAATCGGGCGCCGGCGCCGACCAGGCGGATCGCCGTCGTGATGCGCTCGAAGCTGTAGGTGCGCGTCTCGCCCAGCACGACGTAGTCGGGTCGCTGCTCGGTCTGGGTGTAGCCGGACTTGTAGAGGGCGGTGATCAGCCCGGCCTCGCCGATCACGAACGCGCTGCCGTCCGGGCGCTGGCTCTCCAGGAACTGCGCCGTCGCGGATGCCGAGGTCCAGATCGAGGCCTCGGGCACGTCGAGCCCGGACGCGGCCAGCCGCGCCGACAGGTCACGGCGTGTGTAGATCGAGTTGTTCGTGAGCACCAGGAACGGCTCACCCCGGCGACGCAGCCCGTCCAGGAAGTCGGCCGCACCCTCGATGGCGTGCTGCTCGCGCACGAGCACGCCGTCCATGTCGATCAGCCAGGACCGCGTCGGCGCCATGCGGCGATCCTACGGAGGTCCTGCGGCCTCGGGCGTGGCGAGCACCTCGAGCGCGTCGGCGAGCGCGTCGAGCTGCACTCGGCTCAGTCGTCGCTCGACCAGGCGGGCGATGCCGTCCAGGTGCAGGCGCGCCGCCCGCCGCTGGACCTGCCGGCCCTCGTCGGTGAGCTCGACGCGCACGACGCGGCGGTCCGACCCGTCGCGGTGCCGCACGATCCACCCTCGCTCCACCAGGCGATCCACGACCCGGGTCGTCGTGGGTCGAGTGATCAGCACCTGCTCCGCCAGGTCGCTCATGCGCGCCGCACCACCCGCACGTCGGAGCTGGTAGAGCACGTCGTAGTCGTCCAACGACAGGTCGCACCCCTGCCGCAGCTCGGCGTCGAGCGCCGTGGTCGTCCGCCGGTGGGCGACGAGCAGCGCGCTCCAGGCCCGCATCGTGTCGTCGTCGGGGGTGGCCACCGCAGAAGTGTACACATGGAATAGTTCCACATGGACGGAGTTTCCACTGTCGAACGCCCAGCCCGAACCGGGAGGACATCATGAGCACCCCGACGATCGATGTCCGACGAGCCGACGACCGTCCCCACACCCGGATCGGCTGGCTCGACAGCCACCACAGCTTCAGCTTCGGCCACCACTACGACCCGTCCAACGTGGGCCACGGCCTCCTGCTCGTCTCCAACGACGACCGGGTCGCCGGCGGCACCGGCTTCGACACGCACCCCCACCGCGACATGGAGATCGTGACCTGGGTGCTCTCGGGCCGCCTCGAGCACAAGGACTCCGAGGGCAACCGGGGCGAGCTCTACCCGGGTCTGGCGCAGCGCATGAGCGCCGGCACCGGCATCTGGCACTCCGAGATGAACCCCTCCGCGACCGACGAGGTCCACTTCGTCCAGATGTGGGTGCCGCCGGACACCGAGCGCATCGATCCCGGCTACCAGCAGCTCGACATTAACGGCGAGCTCGACAAGGGCGGCCTCCAGCCCATCGCCTCGGGCAAGGGCCACGACGCCGCCATCTCCATCCGCCAGCGCGACGCCGTGCTCTGGGGCGGCCGCCTGAAGGGGGACGAGACGGTCCAGGTGCCCGACGACCGCCACGTCCACCTCTTCGTCGCCGTCGGCGACGCGGACCTCGAGGGCGCCGGTCGCCTGCTCGAGGGAGACGCGGTGCGCCTGACCGGGGCGGGGTCCCCTCGCCTGACCGCCGGGCCCGAGGGCGCCGAGGTCCTCATCTGGGCCACGGCCTGAGCCCCGTCCTCCCCCCGCCCGCCGGCCCCCATGCCTCCTCCCTCCGCCGGCGGGCAACCGGTGAGCGG
>JAFAFZ010000439.1 GCA_023423215.1 Actinomycetes bacterium | reverse complement strand
GCGTGGCGGCGGCGGAGCGGCTGAAGGTGGTGCTGCCCAGGGCCGCCCAGCCGCTGCCGGCGGCGCCCGCGGGCGTCGACGTCGGCGTGCGCGGGGTCGCCCCGTTCTTCACGCCGAACGAGGACTTCTACCGGATCGACACCGCCCTGGTCGTGCCCAGCGTGGACGTCGCGTCCTGGACGTTGCAGGTGACCGGCGCCGTCGACCGACCGATCACGTTGACCTACGAGGAGCTGCTCGACCGCCCGATGGTCGAGGCGGACATCACGCTCGCGTGCGTCTCGAACGAGGTGGGCGGCGACCTGGTGGGCAACGCACGCTGGCTCGGCTGCCGCCTGGACGACCTGCTCGCCGAGGCCGGTGTGCGCGACGGTGCGGACCAGATCGTGGGCCGCTCCGTGGACGGGTTCACCGCAGGCTTCCCGACCGCCGTGCTCGACGGGCGCGACGCGATCGTCGCCGTCGGCATGAACGGCGAGCCGCTGCCGACCGACCACGGCTTCCCCGCCCGCCTCGTCGTGCCCGGCCTCTACGGCTACGTGTCCGCGACGAAGTGGCTCTCCGAGATCGAGCTCACCACCTTCGAGGAGTTCCAGGGCTACTGGATCCCGCGTGGCTGGGCCGTCGAGGGACCGATCAAGACGCAGTCACGGATCGACACCCCCCGGGCCGGCGCCACGGTCGACGCGGGCGTGCCGCGTGCGATCGCCGGGGTCGCCTGGGCGCCGACCAAGGGCATCACCCGGGTCGAGGTCCGCGTCGACGAGGGCGAGTGGCAGCAGGCCGAGCTCGGCGAGGAGTACGCCGCCACGACGTGGCGGCAGTGGCACCTGGAGTGGACGCCCACGACGGGTGAGCACCGCATCCAGGTGCGCGCCACCGACGGCGAGGGCGTCACCCAGACCGACCAGCGCACGCCGGTCGCGCCGGACGGCGCCAGCGGCTGGCACGCCGTCGAGGTGCGCGCGGGCTGAGCGACGACGGACCGGACCCGCGCCGCTCACGACGAGCCGACGGGGCTGGACGCTCAGGCGTCGAGCGGGTCTCGGACGAGCGGGCAGGTCATGCAGTGTCCTCCGCCACGGCCCCGACCGAGCTCCGCCCCGACGATCGTGATGACCTCGATGCCCGCGTGGCGCAGCGCCGAGTTGGTGTGCGTGTTGCGGTCGTAGGCGACGACCACGCCGGGTTCGATGTTGACGAGGTTGTTCCCGCTGTCCCACTGCTGGCGCTCGGAGTCGTAGATCGAGCCGCCCGTCTCGACGATGCGCAGCCGGTCGATGCCGAGCGCGTCGGCGACGACGTCGACGAAGGGTCGGCTCTCCTCGGTGACCTCGACGCCGCTGGCCGAGTCGTCGGGGCGCAGCGTGAACGGGTGGATGCCGTCCACGATGCCCGGGTAGGCCGTCGCGACGTCGCGGTCGGCGAAGGTGAACACCGTGTCGAGGTGCATCGCGGAGCGCAGCTTCGGCATGCCGGCGACGATCACCCGCTCCGCCGCCCCGGCCTCGAACAGCCGCGCCGCGACCTGCGTGATCGCCTGGCGGGACGATCGCTCGCTCATCCCGATGAGCACGACCCCGTTGCCGGGCACCAGCACGTCACCGCCCTCGAGCGTGGCGGAGGCCCAGCTCTGCTCCGGATCGCCCCACCAGACCGTCGAGCCGACGAACTCGGGATGGAACTCGTAGACGGCCTTCATCAGGAGCGTCTCGTCGTGCCGCGCGGACCAGTACAGCGGGTTCAGGGTGACCCCGCCGTAGATCCAGCAGGTGGTGTCGCGGGTGTAGAGCGTGTTGGGCAGCGGCGGCATCAGGTACTCGCGCACACCGGTGGACTCGCGGGCCAGGGCGACGTAGCCGGGCCGGAGGTCGGCCGGCAGGTCGGCGGTGGACAGGCCGCCGATCAGGTAGCGGGCGAGCGCCTCCGGCTCCAGCGCGTCGAGGAAGGCACGCGTCTCGGCGACGAGACCGAGACCCACCTCGTTGGGCACGATCTTGCGGTCGAGCAGCCAGGACCTGGCCGACGGGTCCGACACCGTCGCCGCCAGGACGTCGTGGAGCTCGACGACCTCGACGCCGCGCTCACGCATCTTGTCGACGAAGTCGAAGTGGTCCCTTCGGGCGTTCTGCACCCAGAGGACGTCGTCGAAGAGCAGGTCGTCGCAGTTCGTCGGCGTGAGCCGCTCGTGCGCCAGGCCCGGGGAGCAGACGAGGACCTTGCGGAGCCTGCCCACCTCCGAGTGGACCCCGTGGTCGTCGGCGGGTCGGCGGCCCGCTCCAGGTGCTGCGACGGTCATGCGGCGGCCCTTCCTGTCGTCGTCAGGTCCGAGCTGCGGGGCGCACCGCACGGGCGCGCACGGAGGGGGTCGCACCCCCATGCAGCACGACGTGATCGTAGACGCGTGTCCGATCAATGGTTAGCGTACGAACGAGGGGTGGGCGCTGGCGGGCCGTCGGAAGGGTGGAGCCATGACGTCCGAGACCGAGCTGCGATCCGAGGGCACGGCCCTGGACGGTCGGGTCAACGTCGGGACGCTCACCGCGATGGTGGTCGGGGGGATGGTCGGCGCCGGCGTGTTCTCGCTGCCACGACGATTCGCGACCGAGACCGGGGTGTACGGCGCCCTGATCGCCTGGGCCATCGCCGGTCTCGGCATGCTCATGCTGGCGTTCGTCTTCCAGCGCCTGGCGCTGCGGAAGCCCGACCTGGACTCCGGCGTGTACGCCTACGCGAAGGCCGGCTTCGGCGAGTACGTCGGCTTCTTCTCGGCGTTCGGCTACTGGGCGAGCGCGTGCGTCGGGAACGTCACCTACTGGATCCTCATCATGTCGACGCTCGGCGCGCTGGCACCGTGGCTCGGAGAGGGCAACACGCTGCCCGCCGTCGCGTTGTCGACCGTCGGCATCTGGGGCTTCGCGGCGCTCGTCCGCAGAGGGACGGAGGAGGCCGCGGCGATCAACAAGGTCGTCACCGTGGCGAAGGTGATCCCGATCCTCGTCTTCGTCGTCCTGTGCGCCGTGTACCTCGACTGGGACGTCTTCACCTCGAACATGAGCGGCACGGGCCTCGGCGGCCTGTTCGACCAGGTCAACGGCACGATGCTCGTCACGGTCTTCGTGTTCCTCGGCGTCGAGGGTGCGAGCGTCTACTCGCGCAAGGCGCGACGGCGTGAGGACGTCGGTCGCGCGACCGTGCTCGGCTTCCTCGGCGTGCTGGCGACCTTCGCGAGCGTCACGATCGTGTCCTACGGCGTCGTGCCGCGTGCCGAGCTGGCCGAGATGCGCCAACCGTCGATGGCGGGCGTGCTCGAGCACGCCGTCGGCGGCTGGGGTGCGGTGTTCATCAGCGTGGGACTCATCGTGTCGGTGCTGGGCGCGTACCTGGCGTGGACGCTGATGGCGGCCGAGGTGCTCTTCGTCGCGGCGAAGGACGACGACATGCCCCGCTTCCTCCGGCGGGTGAACGGGAGGGGCGCACCCGTCGCGTCGCTCGTCATGTCGACGGCCCTCATCCAGGTCATGCTCGTCGTGACGATGGCGTCCGAGGACGCGTTCGACCTCGCCCTCAACATGACGAGTGCGCTGACGCTGATCCCGTTCGTGCTGGCGTCGGGCTACGCCCTGATGCTCGCGCTGGGTCGGGGCGGGGACGCCGAGCCCTCGACGACCTCCCGAGCCAGAGAGGTGGCCGTCGCCGTCCTGGCCACCCTGTACACGTTGTTCCTGCTCTACGCGGCCGGACCGAAGTACATGCTCCTGTCCTTCGTCATCTACGCGCCCGGCACGATCCTCTTCGTCATGGCCCGACGCGAGCAGGGGCGCACCCTCTTCGCCGGGGCCGAACCGGCCATCCTGGCGTTCTCGGTGATCGCCGCCGTGGTCGGTGTCGTCAGCCTCGCCGCCGGTTGGATCACGATCTGAGACGGAGTCGACCATGTCCGCCCTGCACGCCCGGAACCCGCGTCGCACCGTGGTGGTGGCGACCCTCGCCGCGTCGATCGCTCTCGCCGCCTGCGCGACGCCCACCGCCGAGGACACCTTGAGCGCCACGCAAGGCCTGCCGGACACGACCCAGGCGCTCGAAGCCCACACGTGGGTGCTCGACCCCGAGGAGAGCGATCCCCGGATCCGGACCGGGGCGATCACCACCCTGGCCTTCGACGACGACGTGGTGACCGGTCAGGCGCCCTGCAACACCTACCGCGGGCGGTTCGACGCCGCAGGCGACTCGATCGAGATCGGACCGTTGACCACGACGATGGTGGGCTGCGACCGGGCGATCTCGGACGCCGAGACCGCGTACCTGGCGGCGCTCGCCGCGGTGGACACGGTCGACGTCACCGATCGCGACCGGGTGGTGCTGACCGGCGACGACGTCACCCTCGTCTTCGATCGGATCGACGTGGAACGCTCGATCGTCGACACCTGGACGGTCACGTCGATCCGGACCGGCGACGCACTCGTGACGCCGGTCGAGGGCACCGATCCGTCGCTCTCGTTCGCCGCGGACGGCACGCTCGAGGTCTCGGCCGGCTGCGAGCCGACCACGGCGACCTGGGCCGTGGACGGCTCCGCCATCTCGGTGGACGCGCCGGGCGCGGCGCCGGAGGGGTGCCCTTCCGCCGTCGAGGACCAGGACCGAGCGCTCCTCGCCGCCCTCGGGTCGGCCACGCGCGTCGAGGTGACCGACCGGCTCACGCTCCTCGACGACGAGGGGCGCACCGACGTCGTGGCCGTGCGCGCCTCGGACTGAGCGACCTGGTCGGTCAGAACGAGACCTGGGGCGGCGCGGTGTTCGCGTCCGGGGCGTCGTAGAACACGCCCTTCTCGACGCCCGACATGCCGGCGAAGAGCGACCACGGGATCGTGACCAGCGAGCGGTTCAACGTCGAGACGGCGTCGTTGTAGTACTGCCGTGCGAAGGCGAGCTGGTCCTCGGTGCGGGCGAGCTCGGTCTGGAGCTGCTGGAAGTTGGCCGAGGCCTTCAGGTCGGGGTACGCCTCGGCCAGCGCGAAGACGTTGGCCAGCGCCTGGCGCATCTCGCCGTCCGCCGCTGCGGCCTCGCTCACCGTCGACGCCTGCTGGGCGTCGTTGCGAGCCTTCGTGACCGCCTCGAGCGTGCCGCTCTCGTGCGATGCGTAGCCCTTCACCGTCTCGACCAGGTTGGGGATGAGGTCGGCGCGCCGGGTGAGCTGCACGTCGATGCCGGCGAACGCCTCGTCCACCGACACGCGCTGCGTGCGCAGCCGGTTCAGGCCCGTGATGACGAGCAGCGCCACCGCCACGACCAGCACGACCACGATGATGATGACGACGATCAGCATGCGGGGATCCTCCCACGTCCGGAGCGGGCGGGTGGTGACGCGACCGCCGGCGAGCCGACGTGCGCGCGGCGGCTCA
>JAFAFZ010000412.1 GCA_023423215.1 Actinomycetes bacterium | reverse complement strand
GTCCCGGATCTGCACGTGATCGTGGAGGGAGACCTGGCGGTGGCGTGGGGATTGAACCGGATGCCTGACCCCCTGCCAGACGGGAGCGAGTCGACCACGTGGTCCCGGGGCACGCGGGTGTTCCGGCGACGCGGAGACCGATGGACGATGGTGCACCAACACGTGTCGTTCCCCGTCGATCCCGCGAGCGGACTCGCCGCGACCGGACTCGAACCGTGAGCAACGCCGAGGCGACGAGTCTGCTGGAGCGTGAGGCCGACGAGGACCTGACTGCGTGGCCGGAACGGCGACTGCGTGCGCCGTCGGTGCCGCGTCGAGACGACGCCGGGCGGCGTGTCGCCCACGGACGCGTCGAGCTCGATCGGCGGCGGTGACCATTCGCGTATGAGTTCCTCACAGCCCTCCCGGCAACACGAGTTGGCGACTGCGTTCGAGTCCCACCGCCGCGAGCTGCACGTGCACTGCTACCGCATGACCGGTTCACTCGCCGATGCCGAGGAGCTCACCCAGGACGTGTTCGAACGGGCCTGGCGCACTGTCGACCACCTGGACGGCACGGCATCGCTGCGAACTTGGCTCTACCGCATCGCGACCAACGCCTGCATCGACTTCCTGCGGAGCCACCAACGGCGCGCACGACCGGCCGCCTCGGTCGAGGAGACCCTCGAACGAGAGGGCTGGATCGACCCGTACCCGGACCGCGCTGATCCGGCTGAGCACGTCGCCTCGGCCGCGACTACCGACCTGTACCTGACCGCTGCGCTCACCCACCTCCCGCCACGCCAACGCGCTGCGTTCATCGCCCGCGACCTTCTCGAGCTCGACGCTCGCGCCGCCGCCGCTGTCCTCGACTGCACTCCGACCGCGGTCAACAGCCTCCTGCAGCGCGCACATCACCGAGTACGGCAGCTCGGCCTGCGGCCCCGCGGTCCGACCAGTGCCACGTCGGACGAGAGCGAGTTGATCAGCGCCTACGTCGATGCCCACCAGCGGGGCGACACCTCCGCAATGGCCTCGCTGCTCGCAGAGGACGTCCGGATCACGATGCCGCCCGAGCCTCCATGCCACGGCATCCACGCCGCACGCCGATTCTTCGAGCTGATCCTCGGCGACCACGGACCCGGCGAGTGGAAGCTCACCCACGCCAAGGCGAACGGCACCCACGCGACCGTCAACTCGGTTCGGCGACGTGACGCCGCCGACTTCCGCCTGCTGTCCCTCGACGTGATCTACGTGACCGACGGCAGGATTGGGGCGATCCACTGCTTCATCGCTCCTTCGCAGGTGCGCGCGTTCGCCGAGCTGACGGCACAGGGGGTGGATGCCGGCGACCTCAGCGGCGCTTCCCAGAGGCCCGACGATCGATGAGCTCGTCCAGCACACCGCGACGAAGGGGGCGAACGCCGGGAATCGGTCGTGGGCGCGGAGGGACTCGAACCCCCGACTCCCTGCATGTAAAGCAGGTGCTCTAACCAGCTGAGCTACGCGCCCGGAAGCGGTGGATGTTACCCGCCGCACCGGAACCGCCCCGAGGCCGTCCATGCCGGACGCCGGGGGCGGGTCAGCCGATGCGGCGCTGCATGACGTCGGTGCCGGACAGGTCGAGCGCACCGGTGCGGGCCAGCGCCTGCAGCGCGGTGACGGTCTCGGGCTGCAGCGTCGGCAGCGCGTCGAGCGGGAACCAGTCGACCCGCTCGATCTCGGGAGAGGACGGTCGCACGTCGTCCAGGTCCGCCTCGTCGACGGCACGTGCCAGGTACACGATGTCGACCCGGTGCGGCACCGGCTCGACCACCACGGCGGGCTCGCCCACGAGCTCGACCGAGAGGTTGATCTCTTCGCGGGTCTCACGCACGGCGGCGACCTCGGGTCGCTCGTGCCGCTTGGCCAGACCGCCCGGCGTGCCCCAGCGTCGCCAGTACGTGTGGCGCACCAGCAGGACGGCCCCGTCCGAGCGGCGTTGCACGATGCAGATGGCGCCGACGGTGTACTTCGGCGAGCCGAGCCGCACCAGCACCCGGCGGACCCGGCGCGGCAGCGCACCGAAGATCCGCAGAGCGAGCAGGTGGACACGATCGAGCACCGGACCACCCTAGAGGCGGACCCTGGCGATCCGACCTCGGATTCACCAGCTGGGCAGTTCTTCCCTCGCCCGTCGAACGGCCTCGAACAGCTCGGGCGTGGCCGCCGACACGGGGGTCCGCCGCGCGGCGTGGTCGAGCACGACGAGCTCACGTCCCTTGGCGTCCGCGACGTGCGCGCCGACCTCGCCCAGCACCAGCATCGCCCCCAGGTAGTCCCAGGGCCCGAGGGCGTCGGTGGTGCAGTCGATCGTCCCGTCCGCACGCCCGTCGGCGACGCTGCACAGGTCCAGGGCCGTCGCCCCGAGCGAGCGGTACTGCCGCCAGAACAGGTAGTTCGGGCTGTACCCGTTCAGCACCAGCAGCGCCTGGTCGATCGAGGTCACCGACGACGGTTCGATCGGCAGGCCATCGCGGGTCGCTCCCCCGCCGCGCACCGCCTGGTAGCGGGTGCCGGTCGCCAGGTTCACGACGAGCGCCGCGCGGGGCCCGTCCGCGTCGACCGCACACAGGCTGGTCGCGTACCAGGGGATGCCGCGGCTGGCGTTGGTCGAGCCGTCGACGGGATCGACGACGACCACCAGGTCGTTGCCGCGGTCCTCGAGCCCGGACTCCTCGGAGAGGATGCCGACCCCGGCTGCACGCAGCACGTCCAGTGCGGCGTCGTCGGCGACGAGGTCGATGCGGTACTGACCCGGTCGTTCACCGCGGTCCCGCCACGACGCCGTCGCCCGGGCAGCATCCGCCCGGAGCGCCTCGGCCACCGCCGCAGCGGTGTCGTCGAGCAGGCGGAGCAGGGCGTCGTCGTCCACGGCCACACGGTACCGGTGGCGGACCAGCGCTCCGCCCGCCCCCGGGGGCGCCGGGGTGTCGGGACCGCCTCCCCGGCTCGCCACGGCCTCCCGGTGCTGGCACTCTGGAGCCGTGGCCCTGCTCGACGTCGCCGGATTCGTGTCCGATCTGAAGAACCATGCTGCGGACCACGGGTTCCACATCCACGACGAACGACACTTCGTCGAGACGTACTCGATGCGTCAGGCGTGGGAGGTCGACCTCCACCCGGAGGAGGCCTGCGGCGGTCCGCTCGAGTTCCACCTGGCGCTCGAGATCGACCCGCGCACCGTCCTGGCGTTCGAGGACCAGGTCCTGGCGCTGCCCGAGGGCGACGAGCCCGAGGAGCGCCACCACCTGCCGCTGACCTTCACGTGGTCGCTGCCGCCGCTGCCCCGGTGCCCGGACCTGCTGCTGCTCGCGACCGAGCTCGCCGGCATCGGCGGTCCCGACCTGCCGGTCGAGGTCTCGGCGGTCGACTCGTTTCCGTCGGTGACCGACCCGTCCGAGCGCACCCTCACGGTCGTGGCGCGGGTGCTGGTCAGCCTGTCGCAGATCTACCTGGGCGAAGAGCTGCTGTGCGACACGCTCGAGAAGTGCCTCGAGGTGAGCAACTTCCTGCTCGAGTCGGCGCCGGCCTGGCTCGACGACCACGGGTACTGAGACCCGGGAGC
>JAFAFZ010000398.1 GCA_023423215.1 Actinomycetes bacterium | reverse complement strand
TCGCAGCCCCGGCGGCTGCGCCTCGGCCCAGAGCATCGAGCGGTCGTCGACCTCGGCCGCAGCCAGCAGCCGCGGGGTGCGCACGCCGGCGCCGCGTGCCATGAGGACGGGCACGGCCGCCTGCTGGACCTGCGTCCGAGCGGACAGGCCCGGCGCCCGGGTCACCCACGTGCGCACGCGCACCACGCGGGTGAGCTGCCCCGCCAGGCGCGTCGCGCTGCGATCGGGGTCGAGCAGCTGGACCTGGGCCCGCTCCCCCTCGACGGTCTCGATCCGGTAGCGACGCCCCAGCGGCGACTCGGCGTCCAGCTGGGTGATCCACACCGGTTCCAGCCCGACCCGGGCGAGCGCCTCGAGGATCTGGCGCGTGCTGGCACGGGGGTTCTCGGTGCCGGCCAGGTAGCGCACGCCGAGGCCGATCGCGTGACCGGCCAGCACGCTGACGAGCAGCGCCAGGGGCGTCGCACGCCGGTCGATCAGGAACAGGATCGCCAGCGCCAGGAGGCTGGTCCACACCACGACGAGGGTGCGGGGACGCGCACCCGAGCCCTCGACCGTCACCAGCGCCGCCACCGCCGCGAACAGGCCGAAGGCGGCTGCGGTGCGGCCCGCGCCACCCCCGACCGGCTGGGTCAGCGACTCCAGCAGCGCGCCGCTCAGCAGCTCGTCCGCGAACTGGTCGAAGAGCAGCGCTGCGACCAGCGCCACCGCAGCGGCGAACAGCGACGTCGCCAGCAGACGCCAGCGCCGGCGCACCGCCAGGTCGACGATCAGGTAGAGCGGCAGCGCCAGCACGATCAGGCTGTTGAGGGTTGCGAGCAGGCTGACGACCAGGTCCGGCACGGTCGTGACCGCGGTGGTGATGTCCTCCTGGAGGCCCTGCGTCGTTTCGGAGCGCACGCTGCCCGCCAGCACGACCAGCGCCGTCAGGACCAGCGTGACGCCCAGGCGCATCAGGTCCGACGAGCGTCGGGTGCGCGGCGGTTCGGGCAGGTCGTCCACCCGCACCTGGTCCACCGACCAGGGCCGACGTCCGCCGGACACGGCGTCGATCGGGGGGCCGGCCTGCATCCCGACGAGTATTGCCGAGCGGCTGGTCCGGGACGCGCAGGGGCGGTGTGCCGCGACGGAGCGACGGACGTCCGGGCCCATCGAGGGTCGGTGCGCGCGCTCGGTGGGGGGTGAATACTTGTCACGTGTCCGTGACCACGTGGGCTGCCGTCCTCGCCGTGAGCACGAGCACGGTCGCGGTCGGGGCGCTCGTGATCGTGGTCGCGCTGCTCGCCGCCGTGCTGATCGTGCGCGCCGGCGTGGCCGAGCAGCGGCGCCGCGTGATCGACCTGACCGCCCCCAAGCTGCCGCTGCCGTCCTCCGGATCGGGCACCGTGCTGCCCACCGAGGGGCCGCAGCGCTACCTGGTGACGATCCACCTCGAGGACGGCCGGAGCACCCGCTACTCGGTCGTCACGTCCGTCGGTTCGAAGAAGGCCGCGTCGATCGCGTTCGAGGACCACCGACGCCGGCGTGCCGAGTCCGAGGCCGCGGACGGGGTCGTGGTCTCGCTCCCGCCGCCCGAGCAGGACTCGGCCGAGCCGACCGACGTCCGTCACGTCCAGGTCGAGCACCTGGGTCCGGTGCCCCGCGCGGACGACGGCAACTACGCCCTGAACGACGGCGACCTCTTCGATCGCACCGAGTTCTGAGCCCCCGCGGTCAACCGTCGCGGCGAACCGGGTGCGGAACTGCACGTCCTGGCATGCGCTGCCCCACCCGCTTCGCCGGTCGTGACCGAGTGTGCGGCGGTCAGCGGGCGGCGGTCGCCCGAGCCACGAAGTCCTCGACCATGGCGTCGACGACGGTCCGCTCGGGCGGCGCGAAGCCGAGCAGGCGTGACAGGAACAGCCCGTCCCCGACGAGCCGCACGGTCTCGACCAGCACCGGGTCGTCGACGGTGCGGCGCACCGGCTCGGCGTACGACGCGAAGATGCGGCGCAGGCGGTCGGTCTCGAGGTCGTCGCCGCTGCGCAGCACCGCGGTGAGCGCTCGGTAGAGGTTCGTCTCCTCCTCGGACGGCCAGGCAGAGGTCTCGACGAACCAGCGCACGACGTCGCCGGGCTCGGTCGGTGCGTCGCCGACCGCCCGGACGAGCAAGGCGTCGAGCCGGTCGAAGAGCCCGTCCACCAGCTTCGCCTTCGACGGGAAGTGGTAGAGCAGGCCACCCTTGGACACGCCCGCCCGTTCTGCGACGTGCTCCAGCGTCAGCCCGGCCAGGCCCTGCTCGACCAGGACGAGCTCGAGGGCGTCGAGCACCCGCTCGCGTGCGACGGGCGGTCGGCTCACCCGAACCGCCGCCACGCCATCGGGATCGGTATCGAAACGGGTCGAGACTTCACCGTCCAGACGGTACAGTTTCGCCGTGCGCGAGTCACCCTCCTCCCCCGTCGGGCCGGACGGCACGCTGGCCGGGCGGACCCGCAACCCGTGGTGGGCGCTGGTCGCGCTGTCGCTGCCCGTGCTCATCATCTCGATGGACAACACGGTGCTGGCGTTCGCGGTGCCGCAGCTGAGCGAGGCGATGGAGCCGACCAGCTCGCAGCTGCTGTGGATCGTCGACGCCTACTCGTTCGTGCTCTCGGGCCTGCTCGTCACGATGGGCAACCTGGGCGACCGGATCGGTCGACGGCGCCTGCTCATGTTCGGCTCGGCCGGGTTCGCGGTCGCCTCGCTGCTCGCGGCGTTCGCGACCACCGTGCCGATGCTGATCGGGGCCCGTGCACTGCTCGGCATCGCCGGCGCGACGCTGCTGCCGTCGACGTTGTCCATCATCCGCAACGTCTTCACCGACGACCACCAGCGGCAGCTCGCCATCGCGGTGTGGACGACGATGTTCGCCGTCGGCGGCGCACTCGGCCCGATCGTCGGCGCGTTCCTGCTCGAGCACTACTGGTACGGCTCGGTCTTCCTCATCGGGGTGCCGGTCCCCCTCGCGCTGCTCGTGATCGGGCCGATCCTGCTGCCCGAGTCGCGCGACCCGAACCCCGGACGGTTCGACCTGGCCAGCTCGCTGCTGTCCTTCGCTGCGATCGTGCCCGTGGTCTACGGCATCAAGGTGGTGGCGGAGCACGGCCCCGACCCCACGGCGGCCATCGCCGTCGCGGTCGGTGTCGTGTGCGGCATCGCCTTCGCTCGTCGCCAGCGCCGCCTGACCGACCCGATGATCGACATCGACCTGTTCCGCCTGCCCCGCTTCCGCGTGGCGGTGTCGGCCACCGTCGTCGGCTGCTTCTCCTACGCGGGCAGCATGTTCATGCTCACGCAGTTCCTCCAGCTGGTCGCCCTGGAGTCGCCGTCACGCTCCGCACTGCTGATGCTGCCTGCGCTCGGCACCGCCATCGTCAGCGCCATGTGCGCCCCGGCGCTCGCCCGCCGCATCGGCGCGTTCACCCTCATCTCGATCGGCCTGCTCCTGACCGCCTCGGGCTTCGTCTGCCTGCTGACGCTGTCCGACGACGGCGCGGTCGGCATCGTCGTGGTGTCGCTGGCGGTGCTGAACGCCGGGTTCGGCATGGTCAACGCGATCGCCATCGACGCGGTGCTCTCGTCGGTCCCGCCCGAACGAGCCGGTGCGGGTGCGGCCGTGTCCGAGACGTGCAACGAGCTCGGCATCGCGCTGGGCACGGCGATCCTGGGCAGCGTCGTCACCTACGTCTACCGCCGCGACCTGCAGGCAGCCGGCGACCGGCTCGACGTGGATCCGGGGGTGCTCGACCACGCCCGGGAGACCCTCGGCGCCGCGG
>JAFAFZ010000397.1 GCA_023423215.1 Actinomycetes bacterium | reverse complement strand
GTGCCACATCTGGCACTGAGCCACGGAACCTCCTGGAGCGTGCGTCGGTGTGCGACGCCATCTGCCCCGGAACGACGCACCCCGAGACGAAGCTGCCCACCCCGCTGCCGGGTCGTTCCGCGCCGGCTCGCACCGAAAGATGATGTGTCCACCCGCGAGGCGCGGGGCCGAGTCGGAGCAGTCCGGACGTCTCGCAGCCCCCTCGCCCTCGCACCGACCCGCACCTTCGGCGCGAGCCGGCGCGCAGCAACCCATGCACCTCGCGCCAACCCGCACCCTCGGCGCAAGCCGGTGCGCAGCGACCCAGGCCCCCGCCAACCCGCACCGTCGGCGCAAGCCGGTGCGTCACAGCCCTTGGGCCCTTCCGCCACCCCGCACTTTTCGGCGCGAGCCGGTGCGTCACAGCCCTTTGGCCCTTCCGCCACCCCGCACTTTTCGGCGCGAGCCGGTGCGTCACAGTCCTTTGGCCCCTCCACCGACCCGCACCTTCGGCGCAAGCCGGCGCGCAGCATCCCATGCCCCTCGCACCAACCCGCGCTTTCGGCGCAAGCCGGCGCGCAGCGACCCAGGCCCCCGCCAACTCGCACGTTCGGCGCGAGCCGGCGGTGTGATCGACCGCAGGCTGCGCTCAGGAGTGGCGGAGCTCGCGGAAGGGCACGTCCTTGTCGGCGCGCACGTCACCGGGCAGGCCGAGCACCCGCTCGCCGATGATGTTGCGCTGGATCTGGTCCGTGCCGCCGCCGATGCGGGGCGCCCACTGGCCCATGAAGAGGTCCTGGAACTTGCCGCCGAACGGCGCGTCCTCGCCGATGAGCGTGCCGCCCGGGCCCTGCAGGTCCACCACGAGCGACCCGCCGGTCTCGTACAGGGCGGAGACGACCAGCTTCAGCACCGAGCTCTCGGGCCCGGGCTGCTCGCCCCGCGACGCCGCGGTCCGCACCCGGTAGCCCAGGAAGCGCAGCAGCTCGAAGCGCGTGTACAGGTCGACCAGGCGCTGGCGCACGCGTGGGTCCGCGGGGTCCGAGCACGCCCGTGCCAGCGTCAGCACCTGCTCGAAGGAGTACATGCCGCCGCCGCCGATCGAGGCTCGCTCGTGCGCCAGCATCGTCAGCGCGACGCCCCAGCCGGCACCCTCGGGGCCGAGCGTCTCGGACACCGGCACGCGCACCTCGTCGAGGAAGACCTCGTTGAAGTGGATCGCGCCGTCGATCTGGCGCAGCGGGCGCACGTCGATGCCCGGCAGGCGCATGTCGACCAGGATGCAGGTGATGCCCCGGTGCTTCCGCACGTCCGGATCGGTGCGCGCCAGCAGGATGCCGTAGTCCGAGTAGTGCGCCGCCGAGGTCCACACCTTCTGGCCGGTGATGATCCACTCGTCGCCGTCGCGCACGGCTCGGGTGCTCAGCCCGGCCAGGTCCGAACCGGCGCCCGGTTCGCTGAAGAGCTGGCACCAGATGTGCTCGGCGGTGAGGATCGGCTGGAGGAAGCGCTCGCGCTGGTCCTCGGTCCCCCACTCGATGATCGTCGGGCCCGCCATGCCGACGCCGACCGAGAACATGTTCCCGGAGACGTCGTAGGCGCGCTCCTCGGCGGCGAAGATGTTCGCCAGCAGCGGGGACAGCCCCCGGCCGCCGTGCTCGACCGGCCAGTGCGGCGCCGCCCAGCCGGCCTCGGCCTTGTGCCGCTGCCACTCACGCGCGTCCTCGAGCAGGGCCGCGTCCTCTTCCTCGGTGTGCGCCCGGTGGGTCCGCATGTCGGACAGGGACGCCAGGTCGAGGCGCTTCGCGTTGGCGTCGAGCCAGGCGCGAGCCTCGTCGCGCAGGGCCCGCTCCTCTGGGCTGTCGTCGAAGTCCATGCCGGGGCGAGTGTGGCCGCCGTCACGAGAAACTGCAACCTGTTCTAGTGGTCCGCCGAGGTAGTCAGCGACGGCGTCGGCGGTCGGTCACGTGCGGCTGCGTCACCGCCGCACGGGGCGCGAGCGGCGCCAACCCCAGGGCCGCGTCGGCGAGCAGGCCGCCCTGGCGCAGCTGGTACGCCGATGCCACGCAGATCAGCCACAGCTCCGGGTCGATCGGGCCGGGCAGCGTGTGCCGCAGGCGCGAACGCACGTCCTCGGCGAGCGCGCCGATGAGTCGGATTCGCGCCTCGGGCCGCAGCTCACGAACCCGCAGCAGCGTCTCTCGCACCAACGAGAAGTCCTCGTCGGTCAGGGCGCCGACGTCCAGCGACGCCACGTACTGCTCGTAGCCGGGTGGCGGGTGGAACGCGATCGGCGTCGACGACACGCTCAGGCTGCGCGTCCGGATGACGACCGTCCCGGCGGACAGGTCGCCCGCCCGCTGGCAGGTTCGCGTCGACATCGCGCTGACGACCGCCACGGCGCCGAGCGACAGGTACAGGTCGACCAGCGCGACCAGACCGCGCACGATCGCCTGCCGGGGCGCCTCGGGGGCTCCGTCGGCGCCGACCACCCGCAGCCCGAACATCGCCTTGCCGGCGCTGCTCCCCCGCCAGATCAGCTCCATCC
>JAFAFZ010000364.1 GCA_023423215.1 Actinomycetes bacterium | reverse complement strand
CGGCCTGGCCGAGCTCGAGGACGGACCACGGTCGAACGAGGTGCTCGCCGCCCGTGGCGTCGTGGACGCGACCGCCGCAGGCTTCCTCCTGCTGCTCGACGCGCTCGCCAGCGTCGTCACCGGCGAGCCGCTGCCGGCTCCACCGCCCGACGCGCCGGTGCGCAGCGCCGCGGGTGCCCGCTTCGTGGTGCGGTGCGCGGTCGAGCCGCTGCCGGACCACGGCCTCGAGTCCTCGGACTGGCTCGAGACCACGTGGCACGAGCTGGGCGAGCTGCGTCGCTTCGACCGCGTCGGCGGTCGGTGGCTGGTCGAGCTCGACACGGCGTTGCCGGGCGCGGCCGTCGAGGCGCTGGTCGAGGTCGGCCGCCCGCGGGAGCTGCACATCGGCGTCGCCGACGTCGCCCGGTGAGCGGCGCCGCCCCGGACCGCACCACCGGCGGTCCCATCACGCTGACCGAGCTCGACTCGATGGACGTCGCCCGCCTCAGCGGCGTCGGCCCGAAGAAGCTGCGCGGACTCCACACGCTGGGCATCCACACGCTGCGCGCGCTGCTCACGCACTACCCGCGCCGCTACGTGGACCGCTCGAAGGAGGCGCACATCTCGGAGCTGGCCATCGGCGAGGAGCTCCTGGTGCTGGGCCGGGTGCGCTCCGTGTCCGCCCGCCGCACCCGCAACGGGAAGGTCATGGTGACCGCCGAGGTGCACGACCCCACCGGCTCGCTGCGGTGCACCTTCTTCAACCAGCCGTGGCGCGAGCAGCAGCTCGGCGGCGCCGGCGACCAGGAGGTCGCGGTCTTCGGCAAGGTCGAGTCCTTCAACGGCCGGCGGCAGATGACGAACCCGGTGGTCGACCTGCTCGGCACCCGCACGGGCCGGATCGTCGCGATCTATCCGCTGTCGGAGAAGTCCGGCCTCTCCACCTGGGACCTGGGGGACTGGGTCTCGCAGGTCCTGCGACGATGTCAGGCACGCGGCATCGCGGACCCCGTGCCCGCCGACGTGCTGGCCACGCTGGAGCTGGTCGACCGCACCAGCGCGCTGCACGGCATCCACACCCCGGACTCGATGCCCGACCTGCAGCGCGCCCGGCAGCGGCTCGTGTTCGACGAGCTGCTGCGCATCCAGCTCTCGCTGGTGCAGCGCAAGCGGGACCTGGAGCGCGACGCGGTCGGCATCCTCCAGTCCGTCGGTGACGACGCGGGCAGCGCTCCGGGACTGGTGCGCTCGTTCCTCGACTCGCTGCCCTACGAGCTCACCGGCGCGCAGCGTCGCGCCAACGCGGAGATCGACGCCGACCTCGCCTCGCCGGTGCCGATGCACCGCCTGCTCCAGGGCGACGTGGGCGCTGGCAAGACCCTGGTGGCGGTGCACGCCATGCTCACGGCGGTCCAGGGCGGCCACCAGGCCGCGCTGATGGCGCCCACCGAGGTGCTCGCCGAGCAGCACGCGACCTCCATCGCCGCGCTCGTCGACGGCCTCGTGCTGGCCGAGCCCGGCAGCCTGCTCGGCGAGCGCCCGCTGTCGGTGGCGCTGCTCACCAACCGCACCCGCGCAGCCGAGCGGCGTCGTCTGCTCGCCGCGCTGGCCGACGGCACGATCGACGTGCTGGTGGGCACACACGCGCTCATCCAGGAGGGCGTGCAGTTCCGCTCGCTCGGCGTGGTCGTCGTCGACGAGCAGCACCGCTTCGGCGTCGAGCAGCGCGCCGCGCTGCGCAGCGCCAACGCGGACGGCACCGTGCCCGACGTGCTGGTGATGACTGCGACGCCGATCCCGCGCACCGCCGCGATGACGGTGTACGGCGACCTGGACGTGACGGTGCTCGACGAGCTGCCGCCGGGCCGCACCCCGATCGAGACGACCTGGGCCACCACCGCCGCCGAGGAGTCCGCGGCGTGGGAGCTCGTGCGCGAACAGGTCGCCGCCGGGCACCAGGCCTACGTCGTGTGCCCGCTCATCGAGGGCTCGGACAAGCTCGAGGTGTCCTCGGCCGAGGAGACCTACGAGGACCTCGACGGGGGCGCGCTCCACGGCCTGTGCCTCGGGCTGCTGCACGGCCGCATGCCCTCCGACGACAAGCAGGCGGTCATGGACCGGTTCCGCTCCGGCGAGCTGGACGTGCTCGTCGCCACGACCGTGATCGAGGTCGGCGTCGACGTCCCAACGCGACGGTGATGGTGATCCTCGACGCGGACCGCTTCGGCATCGCCCAGCTGCACCAGCTGCGCGGGCGCGTCGGCGGCGGGGCGGCCGCGAGCCACTGCGTGCTGGTGGCGACCGGCGAGCCCACCCCCGACGGCGAAGCGCGGCTCGAGGCGATGGTGCGCACGACGGACGGCTTCGAGCTGGCCGAGGTCGACCTCGACCTGCGGGGCGAGGGCACGGTGATGGGGGAGCGGCAGAAGGGCCGCAACGACCTGCAGCTGGCGTCGCTGCGCCGGGACCGGATCTGGGTCGAGCGCGCACGAGAGGTCGCGCTCGAGCTGGTCGGCGACGGCACGGGTCTGCAGGCGCACCCGCAGCTGCTCGAGGAGATCTCGCTGGTGCTCGACGACGAGGAGCGCGAGTTCCTCCACAAGTCCTGATGCGCGTCGTCGCCGGGTCCGCCCGCGGTCGCCGGCTGGTGACGCCCGCGGGCGACGAGGTCCGGCCGACCACCGACCGAGTCCGCGAGGCGCTGTTCAACGCGCTCGGTTCGCTCGACGCCCTGCACGACGCGCGGGTGCTCGACCTGTTCGCCGGCTCGGGCGCGCTCGGCGTCGAGGCGCTGTCCCGCGGCGCCGCGC
>JAFAFZ010000296.1 GCA_023423215.1 Actinomycetes bacterium | reverse complement strand
AGCGAGGCCAGCGACAGCAGCGCCACGACGACGGTCCACACGGTCGGGAACCAGTCGGGGGCCTTGCCGCGCAGCAGCGACACGACGGTCAGCAGCAGCACGCCGCCGAGCATCAGGATCAGGTTCGGAGCGATCGCCGACCAGACGATCTCGGGGGTCCGGGCCGCCTCGGAGATCAACGTCGGCGCCTCGTCCTGCAGCAGTGCGGCGAGCATCAGTTCCCCGTCCCCTCGTCCGCGGACGCCGTCGCCGCAGCGCCGTGCTCCTCGCCCCCGGACCCGTCACCGCCGTCGGAGTGGCCCTCGTCCTCGTCCTCGTCGGAGTGGTCCTCTTCGCCGGAGGACCCGGAGTCGCCGTGACCGCCGCCGTGACCATCACCCTCGCCCTCGGGGGCGGCGCCGATGTACTCGATCTCGTGGACCTCGAAGTCGTCGACGTGGGTCGCGACGTGCGCCAGCAGCTTCTCGACCGACGGCTCGATGCGGTCGAGCATCGGCGCCGGGTAGACGCCCAGGAACACGATCAGGCCGAGCAGCGGGGCGATGACCAGGCCCTCGGTCAGGCGCAGCTCGCGGAAGCTCCGGTTCGGCTCGGTGACCGGGCCGTGGAACACCCGCTGGTAGGCCCACAGCAGGTACAGCGCAGCGAGGATGACGCCGACCACCGCGACGACGCCCCACCAGCGCGCGCCGGTGAACGCACCGAGCAGCGCCAGGAACTCACCCGGGAAGCCGTTCAGGCCGGGCAGGCCGATGCTCGACATCATGACCAGCGTGAACACGCCGGCGAAGATCGGAGCGACCTTCTGCAGGCCGGACAGCTCGGCGATCTGGCGGGTGTGCCGGCGCTCGTAGAGCCAACCGACGAGCAGGAACAGCGCGCCGGTCGAGATGCCGTGGTTGACCATGATGAGGATGCCGCCCTCGATGCCCTGCAGGGTCAGCGAGAACACGCCCAGCACGATGAAGCCGAGGTGGGCGATCGACGAGTAGGCGACGAGGCGCTTCAGGTCCTTCTGCATCGTGGCGCAGATGGCGCCGTAGATGATGCCGATGACGCCCAGGGTCATCATCACCGGCGCGGCCCAGTGCGAGGCCTCGGGGAAGAGGTCGAGCCCGAAGCGCACGAAGCCGTACGTGCCGAGCTTCAACATGACCGCCGCCAGGATCACCGAACCCGCGGTGGGCGCCTCGGTGTGGGCGTCGGGCAGCCAGGTGTGCAGCGGGAACAGCGGCACCTTCACGGCGAACGCGATCGCGAAGGCGCAGAAGATCCAGCGTCCGGCCTCGACCGAGATCGCCTGGTTCTGCGCGATCTCGACCAGGTCGAAGGTGATCGGACCGCCGACCGCCCGGGCGTTCAGCACGGCCAGGGCGACCAGGCCGACGAGCATGAACGCCGAGCCGAACATCGTGTACAGGAAGAACTTCGTGGCCGCGTAGATCCGGCGGCCGTGCCCCCACAGACCGATGAGGAAGTACATCGGTACGAGCACGAGCTCGAAGAAGGCGAAGAACAGCACCAGGTCGAGCGAGCTGAACACGCCCATCGACGCCGCCATCAGCACGAGCAGCCAGCCGTAGTAGGGCTTCGGGTCGTGCTCGGCCTTGGCGCCCAGCATGGCGATCGGGAAGATGACGCCGGTCAGCACCATCAGGAACAGCGAGATGCCGTCGACCCCGAAGTGCAGCGAGATGCCCAGGTCCGAGATCCACGGCTGGTCGATGACGAACTGGTAGCCGGCGTCGTGGGTGTCGAACGACGTGAGCATGTAGATCGACATGGCGCCGGTGATGACGGCGGTGACGACGGCGACCTGCTGGAAGACGTCGGCGCGGCGGCGGGGCACCACGGCGATGATCGCCGCGCCGATGAGTGGGGTCAGGATCAGCGCGGGGATGAGCGGGAAGCCCAGCGGTGCGCCGCCGTGTCCCTCATCCGCGGCGGCCGCCGCGAGCGTGGAGAGGACGGTTCCGATCACAGGTTCATCCTCGTGACGATGAAGGCCAGCAGCAGTGCGCCGCCGACGGTGATGCCGAGCGCGTAGCTGCGCACGAGGCCGTTCTGGAGCGGCCGCAGCTTGGCGCCGAGGCCGACGCTGGCCGCGCCGACGCCGTTGACGGCGCCGTCGACGACCTTCGCATCGGCGTCCGCGATGCCCTGGAAGCCGGCCTCGCCCGGACCGCCGATGACCTTGGCGTAGGTCTCGTCGATGTACCAGCCGTGCGCGAACACGGGCTGCTCGAAGGTCTCGGCCTTGAGGCGCTTGCGGGAGTACACCCACCAACCGCCGAAGATGCCGAGCGCCGCCGTCGTGATGGCACCCGAGGCCAGGCCGAACAGCACCGGCGCGCTGGGCAGGTGGTGCTCGTAGACGATCGTGGGCTCGAGCCAGTGCTCGAGGCGCTTGAACTGGTCGCTGAACGGCAGGTTCAGCAGGCCGGCGATGACGGCCAGGCCGGCCAGCACGACCAGCGGAAGGGTCATCGTCCAGTGCGACTCGACCGGCGTGTGGTCCGGCGTCAGGCCGTGGTGGTGGTCGTGGTCGTCGCCGTGGTCCGCGCTGGCGTGCGCGGCGGCCGGGGCGTCCTCGACGTCCGCGTCCTCGGCGGC
>JAFAFZ010000279.1 GCA_023423215.1 Actinomycetes bacterium | reverse complement strand
GCGGCGAAGAGCGCCGGCGAGTCGACGGCCAAGCACCGCATCGAACGAGCGGTGCGCACCGCCGAGGCGGTCGTGAACGACGCGCAGAGCCTGCTCGGGGAGCTCGGTCCGGGCACCGTGCTGTGGGTCGAGCCGACACGGGGGCACCGCCACGCCCTCCGTCTGACCCGCATCGACGTCGCGGCCACTCTGCGCGCCCGGGCCTGGGACGACGAGGAGCTCACCGTCGTGTGCTGCTCGGCCACCCTGGACCGGGGCACCGCCCGCCGGCTCGGGCTCGACGCCGAGTTCGTGGCCGTCGAGTCGCCGTTCAACTTCCGCGACCACGCGGTGCTCTACGTGCCCAAGTTGCAGAAGCCGAACCACCCCGACTGGCCCGAGCAGGTGGCCGAGGTCGTCGAGCACCTGATCCGTCGCTGCGAGGGCCGCACCCTGGCGCTGTTCACCTCCACGCGCATGCTGCGGGCCACGGTCGAGCGGTGCCGCGAGCGCCTGGACGGCTTCACGATCATCGCCCAGGGCGACGCACCCAACCCGGTGCTCCAGGAGCAGTTCGTGCGGGAGGAGCACACCAGCCTGTTCGCCACGGCGAGCTTCTGGACCGGCATGTCGAGCCCCGGCACGACCTGCTCGGCGGTGGTGCTGGACAAGATCCCGTTCCCGGTGCCGAGCGACCCGATCGTCGAGGCGCGCTGCGACCTCGTGGGCGACTCGGCCTTCGGCGAGGTCTCGGTGCCCGCCGCGGGCATGCAGCTCGCCCAGGGCGTCGGGCGGCTGATCCGCACGGCCGAGGACCGGGGCGTCGTCGCGGTCTGCGATCCACGGCTGGCCGAGGCGCGCTACCGCAACCGCATGTTGGACGTGCTCCCACCCATGCGGCGCGCCCGCAACCGCGACTTCGTCGATCGGTTCATCGACTCCCTGGAGCTGAGCCCCCGCCCCTGATCAGGCGGTGACCCAGTCCGCCGGGTCGGGGTGACGCATGCGGTGGCGGTACCGGACCGTGTAGTCCGGCCAGTTGTTGGTGATGCGGCCGGCCTCGTTCTTGTACCAGCTGGAGCAGTCCTCGTCCCACACCGTGCGCGAGGTCGCTTCGAGGATCTCGGCGTCGAAGCGGTCCATCGCGTCCGGTGTCGGCTCGACCGTGCGCACCCCGTCCAGCACCATCTCGTCGACGAGCTGCAGCACGTAGCCGACCTGCTGCTCGATCATGAAGAGGATCGAGTTGTGGCCCAGGTTCGTGTTCGGCCCGTAGAGCATGAACAGGTTCGGGAAGCCGGGGACGGCGACGCCCAGCAGCGCCCGGGCTCCCTCTGCCCAGACCTGGTTCAGGTCCGCTCCCCCTCGGCCCGTGATGCGCAGCGGTGAGAGGAACTCGGTCGAGCGGAAGCCCGTGCCGAAGATGATCGTGTCGACCGCGTGCTCGACCCCCGAGGTCGTCACCACGCCCCGCGGCGTCACCTTCTCGATGCCCTCGGTGACGACCGTCGTGTTGGGCCGCAGCAGCGTCGGGTACCAGTCGTTCGCGATGAGGATGCGGCGACAGCCGGGTGAGTAGTCCGGCACCAGGGCGTCCTTCGGCAGCTCGGGCGAGGCCATCTTCGAGACCTGGTCGGCGAACTTGCGCTGCATGAAGGCGCCCAGGCGGCTGCCCTTGCGCATGAGCGAGAAGCGGGCCTCGAAGCGCCAGTAGATCGACGCCCGGTAGGCACGCTCGAGGGGCCCGACGTGGTCGAGCAGCCAGTGCTCCCAGGCACGGAACCTGCGATCGGGCTTCGGGGCGACGTAGTTGACCGAGCGTTGGAACAGCGTCAGCTGGCGCGCCTGCTGGGCGACGCGGGGGACGAACTGGATGGCGCTGGCGCCGATGCCGATGACGGCCACCCGTTCGCCGCGCAGGTCGTGGTCGTGGTCCCAGCGCGCCGAGTGGAACGTGGTGCCGTCGAAGGAGTCGAGGCCCGGCAGGTCGGGGACGTGCGGGCGGTTCAGCTGGCCCAGGCCGCTGACCACGACGTCCGCGGTGACGGTCTCGCCCGACTCGCACGTCAGGGTCCAGGTCGAGGTCGTGTCGTCCCACTCCGCCGCGGTGATCGTCGTGCCGAAGCGCAGGTGGTCGGCCAGGTCGCCACGCTCGACGAGGGACTCGAAGTAGTCGAGGATCTCGGGTTGCTCCGGGAACTTGCGCGTCCAGTCGGTCTTGGGCGCGAACGAGAAGCTGTACAGGTGCGAGGGCACGTCGCACGCGGCGCCCGGATAGGTGTTGTCCCGCCAGGTGCCGCCGACGCCGTCCGACCGCTCGTAGATCGTGAAGGTGTCGATGCCGCGCTCGCGCAGCTGCAGCGCCATGCACAACCCGGCGGCGCCGGCACCGAGGATCGCGACCCGTGGGGTGCGGGCGCCCTGCTGCACCGCACGACGCACGTCGTCCTCTCGCCCGCCACCGGGATGGGACGTGGAGTGGAGCACGTCACGCACCCACGTCATCGGTGTACCGCTCATCCGTTCCCCCGTCCGTCGATCGACCGGCGTCCGGTGCCCGCCCCGTGCCCCCGGGCCGCCACCGCCTCGGACCTTACCCCCGGGCCGGGACTGATCCGCCGCTCCCCGTGGTTGTGCATGGGACGATCCGACCACCGGATCCGTCCCGCGGACGCACCTCCACCGCCTGCATCCGGCCGCACCTCTCCCACCCACGACAGCGGAGCACCCATGAGCACCATCGCCCTCACCGAGGACCAGTTCGAGCAGACCGTCAACGCGGACGGCATCGTGCTCATCGACTTCTGGGCGTCCTGGTGCGGCCCGTGCCGCGCGTTCGCCCCGGTCTTCGAGGCCGCGGCGGAGGAGCACCCCGAGATCACCTTCGCGAAGGTCGACACCGAGGCCGAGCAGCGCCTGGCGGGAGGGTTGCAGATCCAGTCGATCCCGACGCTGATGATCTTCCGCGACGGGATCCTGATGTTCAGCCAGCCGGGTGCGCTGCCGAAGGCCACCCTCGACGACCTGATCTCGCAGGTCGAGGCGCTGGACATGGACGAGGTCCGCCGCCAGCTCGACCTGCCGGCCGACTGACGCCACGGGCCTCGGGGTTCAGCGTCCGACGAGCGTCGCCTCGCGGTCGCCCGAGGGCTGCTCCTCGCCCGGTGTCGAGCTCGGCGCCGGCGGCGCCACGCCCTCGATGTCCAGGTGCGGGAGCCAGCCGAGCCACGACGGCAGCCACCAGGCCCGCTTGCCCAGCAGGTCCATCGTGGCGGGCACGAGCACCATGCGGACGATCGTCGAGTCGATCAGCACGGCGACCGCCATGCCGAAGCCGATGAGCTTCACGGTCGGGCTGGGGTTGGCGACGAACGCCAGGAAGACGGCCATCATGATCGCCGCGGCGGTCGTGATCACGCGGGCGGTGTTGGCGACGCCGAGCACGACGGACTGCTTCGGGTCGCCGGTGCGGTCCCACTCCTCCTTCATGCGGCTCATGAGGAAGACCTCGTAGTCCATCGAGAGCCCGAACAGGATCACGAACATCACGAGCGGCACGAACGACACGATCGGGATCGTCTCGGAGATGCCGACGGCCTGACGGGCCCAGCCCCACTGGAAGACCGCGACGACCACGCCGTAGGCCGCGCTGATCGACAGCAGGTTCATGACGGCGGCCTTCAGGGGCACCAGGACCGAGCGGAACACCAGCATGAGCAGGACGAACGCACCCAGCACCACGGCACCGATCACGTAGGGCAGGTACTTGGTCACCAGGCTGGTCAGGTCGATGAGCGTGGCGGTGCTGCCACCGACGTGGGCGGTCAGGTCCGTGCCCTCGGTCGCGCTGGCCAGTCGGTCACGGAGCCGGTGGACGAGCTCGGTGGTCTGCTCCGCGTCCGGGCCGGTCGACGGGGTGATCTGGTAGAGGACCGCGCTGGTCTTCTCGAGCGAGTTCGGGATCGGCCCGACCGAGAACTCGACGCCCTCGACCGTGCCGGCGGCCTGCTCGGCCCCCAGCGCCTCGCTGACCGGCTTCAGCTCGTCCAGCGCGTCGCCGTAGGGGACGGTCTTCCCGAGGCCGACGGCCACGACGAGCGGCGAGTTGACGCCCGCGCCGAAGCCCTCCTCCATCAGGTCGTAGGCCTGGCGCTGCGAGAGCCCCTTGGGCAGCGACCCGTCGTCGGGCATGCCGAAGTGGATGCTGAGGAACGGCGCGGCGAGGACGGCCAGGAGCACGACGCCACCGCCGATGCTCAGCCACGGCCGGCGGGCGGTCGCAGTGGCGAAGCGGCCCCAGAACGAGGTGGTGGGATCGCCCTCGACGTGGTGACGGCTGGGCAGACCGAGGGCGTCGATGCGCGAACCGGCGAAGCCGAGGAAGGCCGGGAGCAGCGTCGTCGCCGAGATGATCATGACGGCGACGCCCACCGCGGCGGCCAGTCCGAGGGTCTGCACCAGCGGGATCGGCACCAGCAGCAGGCCGAGCAGCGCCACGCACACCGTGATGCCGGCGAACACGGCGGCCTTCCCGGCGGTCTGGACCGCCAGTCCGACGGCCTCGACCGGGTCGCGTCCCTCGCGGATGAACTGGCGGTAGCGGGTCACGATGAGCAGCGAGTAGTCCAGGCCCACGCCCAGGCTGATCATGAGCGTCACCGGCGGCGCCGCCGCGGAGACGGTGATGAAGTTCGACAGCAGGTACACGAGGCCGCTCGCCGTGACGGCACCGAACAGGGCCGTCGAGATCGGGATGGCCATCGCCCAGAGCGAACCGAGCGCGACCAGCAGGAGCAGCGCGCCGATCAGCAGGCCCATCTCGTCCGCATGGTTGGCGAGCCAGCTGACGGGGTTGTTCCAGGTGTCGGCGACCGGACCGCCGATGACCGCGACGATGCCGGCGTCGCGCGCTGCGTGCAGGGCCGTGTCCAGCTGCGAGTACGGGTTCGCGTAGTCCGCGGCGGTCGTGTCCGGGCTGACGGGGTAGCGGTCCATCAGCTCGACGAGCGACTCGTCGAAGGTCACCGTCGCGTACGCGACCTTGCCGTCCTGCGACACCGAGCCGGGGATGCGCTTCGCCAGCTCCTCGAGGGCGGTGGCCTCGGACGCCGGGAGCGACCCCACGACCTTCTCCAACGCCTCGGTCTCGGCGGGCGACACCGGATCGGACACCGAGCTGACGCCGCGCACCTTCTCGAGGTCCGTCACCGCCGTCTGGACCGCTGCGGCGCCGGCCCCGGAGGTGAGCACCTCGCCGTCCTCGCCCGAGAACACGATCGTCGCCGTCGCGCCGTTGCCCGACCCGAACCGCTCGCCCAGCAGGTCGTAGGCCGCCTGCGAGTCGGTGTGCGGGATGCGGAAGTTGTCCGAGACGCTCTTCTTGTAGACGCCGCCGATGTACCCGCTGCCCACCAGCACGACGAGCCACAGGACCAGCACGAGCCGGTGGTGTCGGGCGACGCCACGTCCGATCCGGCCGAGCAGCGGCGGACGGGCCGGCGACTGGGGGGCGTGGGAACTGGACATGGGCGCTCCTCGGAGTCCTCGGCGACGGGTCACGGGCTGCTCACGGGCCCGGCCGAGGCGGCGCGGTCCGGGGACGACACGACCGTCGTCACCCCACCCGTCGGCACGAACCCGCCCGGGATGAGCGTCGGCGCAGGATCCACGCGCCGCCAGCCCGTCGCGACCCACGGGGCACGCGGCGTGCCGTAGGTTCGACGTCGTGTGCGACACGATGGTGAGCCTCGGTGACGACGGCGTCCTGTTCGCGAAGAACAGCGACCGCGACCCGAACGAGGCGCAGCTCCTCGAGTGGGTCCCCGCGGCAGACCACGAGCCCGGCACGCCGCTGCGCTGCACGTGGATCGACGTGCCGCAGGTCGCCCGCACCCATGCGGTCCTCCTGTCGCGGCCCTGGTGGATGTGGGGCGCGGAGGTGGGCGCCAACTCGCACGGCGTCGTGATCGGCAACGAGGCGGTCTTCACCCGCCAGCCCAAGGGCGACACGGCGCTCCTGGGCATGGACCTGCTCCGCCTGGCCCTGGAGCGGTCGTCGACCGCCGAGCAGGCGGTCTCGGTGATCGTCGAGCTGCTCGAGGCGCACGGGCAGGGCGGGTCGTGCAGCCAGGCGCACCCGAGCTTCACGTACCACAACAGCTTCCTGGTGGCCGATCCCTCGGGCGCGGTCGTGCTCGAGACGGCGGGACGCGAGTGGGCCACCGAGGTCGTGCGCGGTCGGGGCCGCAGCATCTCGAACGGGCTCACGATCCCCGGCTTCGCCGCGGCGCACCGGGACCCGCTCCGCAGCCGCGTCGCGGCGTGCGACGCCCGCCGGGCCATCACCGAGCCCGGCGCCGCAGCGGCGGTCGGTCCCGCCGCCCTCATGGCCCTGCTGCGCAGCCACGGCACCGGCGTCGACCCGGCCTACTCCCCCGTCAACGGCGCCATGTCGGCGCCCTGCCTGCACGCGGGCGGCCTGGTCACGGCCAGCCAGACCACGGGGTCCTGGGTCGCGGACCTGCGCGACGGGGGCTGCCACTGGGTGACCGGCACCGCCGCGCCCTGCACCTCCATCTTCAAGCCGGTGCAGGTCGGTGACCCGGTCGGGCTCGGGCCGCGCCCCGACGACCGCGCGGACCTGCGGACGCTCTGGTGGCGCCACGAGCGGCTGCACCGCCTCGCCGTGCGCGACCTGGGGGCGGCACTCGCCCGTCGTCCCTTCGACCGTGACCGCCTCGAGCGGTCCTGGTCGGCCGATCCGCCGACCTCGGCCGAGGCGTTCCGGCTGGCCGAGCAGCTCGAGCACGAGTGGTGGCGGGACCTGCGTGCGGCCGACCTGCCGGACCACCGACCCCGCTACGTGCGCCGCCACTGGGCGCGACAGGATCGTGACGCAGGTTTCGACCCGACGCAGCCCGAGCTCCCCGCCGATCCGCCGGTCGGCGTCCCCGCGACCGGAGTCGCCTGATGGCTGCGGGCCCGGTGATCGTCGTCGGGGCCGGCCTGGCCGGCCTGAGCGCGGCGCGCCGGCTCGTCGCGGCCGGCCGAGAGG
>JAFAFZ010000244.1 GCA_023423215.1 Actinomycetes bacterium | reverse complement strand
CTCGTCGACCGGCCGGCCGGCGGACGGCAACCCGCCGATGGTCGTCGCGGACGTGGTGTCGTGCAGATCCCCGGTCATGGAGCCGGACCCTACGCGCCCGGGCCGACACGCCACCTCGTTCTGTCATCCTTTCGGCACGTCCACGCGTTGGAGAGGGTGGATGTCACGACACGAGGACTACGAAGCACGCTTCGCCGAGCTCGCCCGCCTCGCCTACCAGGTCGGTCACCGGCTCGTCGGCGACCGGGACGAGGCCGAGGACCTGGCGCAGGAGGCGATGACCCGCGCGTACGTGCGATGGCCGAAGGTGCGCGACCACGCCGAGGCCTGGGTGGTGCGGACCACGACCAACCTGGTGATCGGCGGCTGGCGGCGCCGTCGGCGGCCGCTGCCCCGCCCGGTCGCCGAGCCCGGGTCCGACCACGGCATGGCCGAACGGCTCGCGCTCACCGCCGCGCTGCGCTCGTTGCCCCGTCGCCAGCGTGAGGTCGCCGTGCTGCGCTTCCTCGGCGATCTCAGCCTGGAGCAGACCGCCGCGGCGCTCGGGTGCACCGTCGGCACCGTGAAGCAGCACAGCGCCCGGGCCCTGGTGGCGCTGCGAGCGGCGGTCGAGGCCCCGATCGCCACTGCGCCCCCACCGGCCGACCGGCCGCTGCGGCCCCCACGCGTCGACGCGCCGTCGCCCCGTCCCGTGACCGAGCCCCACCAGACGAACGAGAGGACCACCGATGTTCAGCGATCTCGATGATCCGAACCCGCCCGCCCTCGGGGACCGGCTCCGCGCCGGTGTCCGCGCTCGGGTGAGGACCCGCCGCCGTCGACGCATGGCCCTCGGCGGCGCGGCCGGCGCCGTCGTGCTCGGCGTCGGCGGCCTGTACGCCCGTGCGATGCGGCCGCTCGAGCAGGTCACGACGCTCGAGCTCGACGCGGCCCACGCCGGACCGCTCGAGGTCGGCCGGCCGACCACCGTGCTCGTCCTCGGGACCGACGCCCGCGAGGGCGTCGACGGTCACGACGGCGATGGTGCACGCGCCGGCGAGACGACCGGCGTCCGGGTCGACTCGGCGCTGCTGCTGCGCACCGATCCGGTCGACGGCACCAGCCGCCTGATGTCGCTCCCCCGCGACCTCGAGGTGGACGCTGCCGACGGCACCACCGTGCGGCTGGCCGACCTGTACGCCGGGGAAGGTGTCGAGGGCGTGCTGCGAGCGGCGGAGCAGGCCACCGGGATGCCGGTGGACCACGTGGTGGTGCTCGACTTCGTCGCCTTCCGCGACGCCGTCGACGCCCTCGGCGGCATCGCGATCCAGGCCGACGCCCCGTTGCGCGACGAGCAGAGCGGGCTCTCGATCGAGCAGGCCGGGTGCGTGCGCCTGGACGGAGCGCAGGCGCTCGCGTTCGTGCGAGCACGACACCTGGAGCGCCTCGTCGACGGCGTGTGGGAGTCGGATCCGTCGGGCGACCTCGGTCGCATGCAGCGACAGCGCACGCTCGCCGAGATCGTGCGCGCCCAGGTGGGCGTGCCGGACCCCCTCACGCTGCACGACCTGACCTCCGCCGTCGCCGACGACCTCATGGTCGACGCCGGGCTCGACGTCGACTCGATGGTGTCCATCCTGCGCGACGTGCTCGTCGGGCAGCTCCAGTCCCTCGCGCTGCCGACCACGTCGGTGACGGCCGAGGACGGCAGCGTGCGACTCGTGCCCAGCGCCGACGCCCCAGCGGTGACGCAGTGGCTCGCGACGGGCGGCTCGGGCGAGCCGGACCAGGCGATGCCGCCGTCGACCCACGTCACCGACGAGAGCGTCAGCGTCCTGGACCCGTTCGTCTCGGCCTGCGGGTGAGCGGCCTACGTCGGCTCGCACGCCGCCCGGAGTGGCCGCCCTCAGTCGAGCTCGTCGGGCAGGTGCGGGTCGCACTGGGCGAGGAAGTGGCCGCAGCGCTCCTCCTCGTCCACCTCGCCGATGGCGGCGGCCGCGGCACGCAGGCCGTCCAGGGCGCGCAGGAACCCACGGTTCGACTCGTGCTCCCAGCGCACGTAGCCGCTCCCCCGCCACCCCGAGGCCCGCAGGCGGTCCAGGCCGCGGTGGTAGCCCACGCGGAAGTACGCGTAGCGCTCGACGTCGTCGCGGCCGAGCCGGCCGAGCTGCGCCCAGCCGTCGAGGAACCGGGGGTTCGCCGCGACGATCGCCGCCACCCGGTCCCGCCGCACCGACTCGTCCGCAGCGAGCGCCTCGGCGAGCGCCGCGAGCACGTCGGGCTCCTCGGGTGTCAGCACCGTCTCGGGTGGGCCGCTGGCGGTCAGGTGCACGGGAGCGTCGGACATGGGCTGCACCGTAGTGTCGGCAGCTGCCGGCTCCGGGCCGCCGGATCAGTCCGAGGTCGTCGGGGCCTCGACCACCGGCTCGACCGCCCCGTCCTCGTCGACCGGGTCCTCGGCGGGGGTCGCGCCGTCATCCCGGGGCGCGTCGACGGGCGGGATGAGCACGGCGCCGTCGGGCGACACGGCGGCGTCCTCGGCGGCCTGGCGCCAGGAACGCTCACGGGCGCTCAGGACCAACCGCTCGATCGGTCGCAGCAGCTCCGAGGTCCGACGCCGCTCCACCACCAGCTCGGCCCGCTCGTCGAGGAACGTCGACGAGTTGTCGTAGCCCTGGCGCACCAGCTCGTCGGTCTGGCTGAAGTCGTCGTACTTCAGCTCGGGGCGACGTCCCGGCGGCAGGACGATCGCCTCGACCCGGTCCGGCAGGCTCGCCAGGTCCCTCGCGAACCGCGAGTTCCGAGCGACCCAGTAGGCGAGCAGCGCACCGTCGAGCGGCCGCTTGATCTCGGCGTCCGGGCGACCGTGCGGACCGACGTGCAGCACGTAGATGGTGCGGCAGCCGAGCTCGACCGCCCGGGCGATGGGCACGTTGTCGACCACGCCGCCGTCCATGTAGCGCACGCCGTCGATCACCACCGGCGGGTACACCGCGGGCAGCGCGGCCGAGGCGAGGATCGCACGCACCAGATCGCCGTCGTCGAACCAGCGCTCCATCGCCCGCTCGACGTCGGTCGCCACGCACTGGAACGGCACCCGCAGGTCGTCGAAGCCGCGGCCGGCGCCGAGCAGCGCCTCGAGGCTGGCCCGCAGCCCGGACTCGGAGTGCAGGGAGGCGCCCTTGCGCAGGAGCTGCACCGCGGAGGGGACCCGGGACGACGGCATGACCGTGTGGGTCGCGTGCCGCCAGTGCTCGACCAGCCGATCGACGCCGGTGTGGGACGGCTCGAGTGCGTAGCCGGCACCGTTGAGGGCGCCCACGGAGCAGCCCAGCACGACGTCCGGGACGATCCCGTGCTCGGTCAGCGCACGCAGCATGCCGACCTGTATCGCGCCGAGGTTGCCGCCGCCGGACAGCACGAAGGCGGTGCGGGGCCGGCGTCGGCCCTGGTCGCGCCAGCCGCCCTGCTCCCGACGCCCCGGCTCACGACGAGCGGCGTCGCGTCGGGTCAGGTCGCGCAGCGTCGGCATCGTCGTGGAGCGTAACGAGGCTCAGGCCGTGGGGCCTGCACCCGCGAGCGCGTCGTCGGCGTAGGTCGCCCTCGTCACGCACGCCCGCACGTACCGTGCGAACTCGTCGGCGTGCGACAGGTGTGCGCCGTGGCCCGCTCCGGCGATCTCGATCATCCAGGCGTCCGGCAGCCGGTCGCGCAGCGTCGCGGCGGTCGTGCGCAGGTCCGGTCGGCTCAGCTCGCCCACCCCCATGATCACCGGGACGCGCACCGCGTCCAGCGCGACGTCGGTGGTGGTGCGACGCAGGTCGAGCAGCTCGGCCATCAGCGCCGGCCCCTCGGCGCGGCGGGCCTCTCGGTCACGCTCACGCAGGCGGTCCCAGGTGCCCTCGCCGACCATCAGCCGGTAGAAGAACTCGGCCGCCGCGGCGGGCCCCTCTCGCTCGCCGACCTCGACCGAACCGGCACCGACGCGGTCGTGCGAGCCGTCGAGCGAGGGCAGCGGGCACTCGAACGCCCCGATGCCCCGTACCCGCTCGTCGGCGCGCGTCGCCAGGTCGAGGGTGAGCGTCCCGCCCAGGCTGTGGCCGACCACCACGACGCGGTCCGCGCCGCTCCAGTCGACGACGCACTCCAGGTCGTCCACGTGTGCCGACAGCGTCGGCGCCACGCCCGCGTCGAGGGC
>JAFAFZ010000221.1 GCA_023423215.1 Actinomycetes bacterium | reverse complement strand
CCGGCGAAGGAGCCGCCGGCACGTCCGCGACCGAGGATCCGGACCCGTGGCGGCGCCGGCTCGGTCACGACCTCACGCCTCGAGCGGGCCCACCTGCCGCACCGTGCCGTCGGCGAGCTGGAGCTCGCGCTCGGTCACCAGGTCCGGCGCGAGGTCCCGCAGCGGCGCCAGCACGAAGCGGCGCTCCTTCCAGCGCGGGTGCGGGACGGTCAGGCGCGGATCGTCCAGCTGCACGCCGTCCATCCACAGGATGTCGATGTCCAGGGTGCGTGCACCCCAGCGCACGTCGCGCACCCGCTCGGCGGCGGTCTCGATGCGGTGGCACACGCCCAGCAGCTGCGACGGGGTCAGCGTCGTCGCCAGCTCGACCACCAGGTTCAGGTAGGGCCCCTGGTCCGGCCCGCCGACCGGATCGGTCTCGTACACGGGCGACACGGCGACGACGTCGGGCAGCGACTCGACGGCCTGGCGCAGGTAGGACCAGCGGTCGCCGAGGTTCGAGCCGAGGCCGAGGAAGGACCGGACCGGAGTGCGGTCGGCGGCGGGGGTCACGCCGGTCGTCGCCGGGTGATGCGCACGCCCGAGGCGTCCAGCGCGTGGGGCACCGGAGGGCGGAGCTTGTCGACGGAGATGGTCAGCGAGGCGATGCGCGCATCGACCTCGAACGCGGCGTCGGCGAGCTGGGCGGCGAGACGCTCCAGCAGCTCGGGCTGCGCCGTGTCGACGGTGCGGGCCAGCGCGTCGCAGACGGCGCCGTAGTCGACGGTGTCGCCGAGGGCGTCGCTCATGCCGGCGGCGCTCAGGTCGACGTGCAGGTCCAGGTCCACGCGCAGGGGCTGCGCACGCTCGCGCTCCTCGGGCAGGACGCCCACGATGCCGACCAGGTGCAACCCGGACAGGCGGATGACGTCGGAGTCCCCGGCGGTGGTCGGGTCGGTCATGACGTGCTCCCGGGAAGGGTCGAGCAGGGCGGCGGGGTGGGGCGCGGCGGCACCGTCAGCGCTGGGTGACGAGGCGGGCGGCCTCGCCGACGAGCTGTCGGCCGTCGGCACCGATCTGGCGCCCCGTGATGTGCTCGGTCAGCGCGATGGCCTTCGGCGGCTCGGGCACCATGTCGTTCCACACCAGGTAGCCGGCGAGGAAGCCGATCAGGCGGTCCGAGAGCTCGTCGCCGTGGAAGATCAGCTTCTTGCGCTCGGTCAGCAGGCGACGGAGCTCGGTGTAGGACTGCTGCAGGTAGCGGGGCAGGTCCTCGGCGTGCGGGAACGGCCAGTGCCGCCAGTGCACGCCCAGCTCGTCGTAGCTGTGCAGGTTGTTCGGCGCCGTGGAGACCGAGATGACCAGGTCGAAGCCCTGCTCCCGGATCCAGATGATCTCCTCCTGGCGGCGCACCTTGCGGTGGTTGGCGGCGAACCCGCCCGGACGCTCGCAGATGGCGAGCTGCTCGGAGATGATCCAGTGGAAGTGACGGGGCTGGATGCCCTGTGCCCACTTGCCCTTGGCGGCCATGTCGTCACCTCCCGTGCGTCGTGCGCGCTCCGGACGAGCGACGTCAGGCCGGTGATCGTAGAGGATCCTCGGGGGTCGGGATGCTGCCGCTCAGCACGGCCATCCCCTGCACGGTGACGTCGACGTCGTGGACCCGGACCATCCGGGCTCCGTGGATCATGGCCCACATCGCCGTCGCCAGCGAACCGTCGACGCGGTCCGCCACGGGCACCGGCTCGACCCTCGCGGCACCCGCGACGAGCGCCGAGGGGCCGTACGGCGGCTGTCCCGCGTCCGACCGGGCGAGCAGCTCGCCCAGGAACCGCTTGCGGCTCGTGCCGATCAGCACCGGGAAGCCCTCGGCGACCAGGACGTCCAGGTGGGCGAGCAGCTCGAGGTTGTGCACCGTCGTCTTCCCGAAGCCGATGCCGGGGTCGATCCACACCTCGGGCACGCCGCCCTGGACCGCTGCGGACGCGCGCTCGACCAGGAAGCGCCGCACGTCGTCGACCACGTCGTCGTAGCGCGGGTCGGCCTGCATCGTGCGGGGGTCGCCGAACATGTGCATGGCGACCCAGCCGACGCCCAGCTCGGCGGCCACCGGCCAGAGCGTGGCGCTCACGTCGTTCACGAGCGTCGCACCGGCGGCCACCGCGGCGTGCGCCGTCGCTGCGTGGCGCGTGTCGATCGAGATGCGCACCGCCGGGTCCAACTGGTCGGCCAGGGCCTCGATGACCGGGAGCACGCGCGCCTGCTCGTCGTGCGGATCGACCGGGTCGGCGCCGGGGCGGGTCGACTCACCGCCGACGTCGACGACGAGGGCGCCCTGCGCCGCCATCTCGAGGCCACGCGTGACGGCGGCCTGCACCGCGAGGTGCTCACCCCCGTCCGAGAACGAGTCGGGCGTGACGTTGAGCACGCCCATCACCTCGGCCACGTGCGGCGATCTCCCTGCGGACGTCGACGGCCGTCGGCTCAGCGGGGACCGATGAAGCGCATGGCCTCGGCGCGAGCCGCGACGTCGTCGCGGAACAGCCCGCGCACCGCCGAGGTGACCGTCGACGCGCCGGTCTTCTTGATGCCGCGCATCTCCATGCACATGTGCTCGGCCTCGATCACGACGAGCACCGCACGCGGATCGAGCGTGGTCTCGATGGCGTCCGCGATCTGCGCCGTCAGCCGCTCCTGCACCTGGGGCCGGCGCGAGTAGCCGTCCACCAGGCGGGCGAGCTTCGACAGGCCCGTCACGCGGCCGTCGGTGTTCGGGATGTACGCCACGTGGGCCCGCCCGAAGAACGGCACCAGGTGGTGCTCGCACATCGAGAACATGGAGATGTCGCGCACCATGATCATCTCGTCGTGGTTGGCGTCGAAGGTGACCTTCAGGTGCCGCGTCGGGTCCTCGTGCAGGCCGGAGCAGGTCTCTGCGTACATCCGGGCGACGCGTGCGGGGGTGTCCAGCAGGCCGTCGCGGTCGGGGTCCTCGCCGATGGCGGTCAGGATCTCGCGGACGGCGGCGATGATGCGGGCCTGGTCGACCGACGGCGCCAGCTCGGCGGGGAGCGGCAGCGGGTCCGGGACGTTCAGGTCACCGGGTGCGGCGGCAGAGCCGTTGGCCGTCGGCACCGCCGCGGTGTCGTGGGGCTGGGTCATTCCAACGAGCCTTTCGTGGGGTCGCCCGGTGCGGCGGCAGGTCCCACCCCCGGGTCCGACGGGGCTCCGACCCCGGCGAGCATCGCGTCGAGCTCGTCGTCGGCGAGCGTCTCCCGTTCGAGCAGCGCCCGGGCGAGCCGGTCGAGCACCACACGATGCTCTTCGAGGATACGTCGGGCCCGACCGTGCGCCTCGTCAAGCAGTCGCGAGATCTCCTCGTCGACGCGTGCCGCGACCTCGTCGGAGTGGTCCGCGGAGCGGCCGTGCTCGCGACCCAGGAACGGCTCGCCGTCGCGCGACACGAACCGCTGCGGGCCGAGCTTCTCGCTCATGCCGTACTCGGTCACCATCGCGCTGGCCAGGCGCGTCGCCCGCTCGATGTCGTCGGACGCGCCGGTCGTGATCTCGCCGAAGACGACCTCTTCCGCGGTGCGCCCGCCCAGGATCATCGCCAGCTGGTCCGAGAGCTCGGAGCGCGAGTGCAGGCGCCGGTCGTCCTCGGGGAGCATCACGGTGTAGCCGAGCGCCGCGCCGCGGGCGACGATCGAGATCTTGTGGACCTCGGTCGCGTTCGGCAGCACGTGCCCGACGAGCGCGTGACCGGCTTCGTGGTAGGCGACGGTGCGGCGTTCCGCGTCCGAGAGCACCCGGCTGGCGCGCTCCGGTCCGGCGAGCACGCGCTCGACCGCCGCCCCCAGGTCGGTGCGGGAGATGGCGGTGCCGTCGCGGCGAGCGGCGAGCAGCGCCGCCTCGTTCAGGACGTTCGCCAGGTCCGCGCCGGTGAAGCCCGGGGTGCGCCGGGCGAGCACGCCCAGGTCGACGTCCGGCTCCATCGACTTGTGGCGGGCGTGGACCTCGAGGATGGCGGTGCGCCCGGCGCGGTCGGGCGGGTCGACCAGGACCTGCCGGTCGAAGCGACCCGGGCGCAGCAGGGCGGGGTCCAGGACGTCCGCGCGGTTGGTGGCCGCCATCAGGATCACGCCGGTCGCGGCGTCGAAGCCGTCCATCTCGACGAGCAGCTGGTTCAGCGTCTGCTCACGCTCGTCGTGCCCGCCGCCGACGCCGGTGCCGCGCCGCCGACCGACGGCGTCGATCTCGTCGACGAACACGATCGCGGGCGCCTTGGCCGACGCCTGGCGGAACAGGTCGCGCACGCGACTGGCGCCGACCCCGACGAACATCTCGACGAAGTCCGAGCCGGAGATCGTCAGGAACGGCACGCCCGCCTCGCCGGCGACGGCACGCGCGAGCAGGGTCTTGCCGGTGCCGGGCGGTCCGACGAGCAGCACGCCGCGCGGGATCTTGGCGCCCAGCCGGGCGAAGCGGTCCGGGTCCTTCAGGAACCCCACGATCTCGCGCAGCTCGTCGACCGCCTCCTCTGCGCCGGCGACGTCGTCGAAGGTCACCGGTGCGGAGCCACCGGCCGCGAGGCGGGCCTTGGCGCGGCCGAACTTCATCGCACGGCCGCCGCCCTGCATCTGGGTGACGAACCAGATGAAGACGCCGATGATCGCGACGGTCGGCAGCACGCTCAGCAGGATGTCCGTGAGCGTCCATCGGTCCTGGTTGTCCGCGTCGGCGTCGACGCCGGCCTCGAGCAGCTCGGTGGTGAGCAGCTCGCCGTAGGCCTCGGGGAAGACGGTGCGGTAGCGGGTGCCGTCGGCCAGCTCGCCCTCGACCGACGAGCTCTCGTTGTAGATGGTCGCGGTCTCGACCTCGCCGTCGGCCAGCAGCTGCTGCAGCTCGTCCAGTCGCAGCTCCTCGGGCTGGTCCCGCGACCGCAGGACGAGGAAGCCGACGACGGCGGCGACCACGACGACCGCGATGATCAGGTCACGTGGCTTGAGCAGGTCGCGCAGCTTCCGGAGCACAGCTCGTCAGGGTATCCAGCGCCGCACCGATCCGGTCCGCGACGCGAGGGCGGCGACGTCGGCGCGCCGCGCGGGCTGCGCGTCAGCCGGCGTCGTCCTCGTCCGGCTCGTAGACGGCGAGGAAGCGCAGGTTGCGGTACTTCTCACCGACGTCCAGGCCGTACCCGATGACGAAGTCGCCGGGGATGGTGAAGCCGACGTACTTCACGCCGAGCCCCTCGAGGTCGGCGGCCTCTCGTGCGAGCAGGGTGCAGACCTCGAGGCTGGCAGGGCCGCGGGCCTCGAGGCTGCGACGCAGGTACCGCAGGGTCAGGCCCGTGTCGACGATGTCCTCGACCAGGATGACGTCGCGACCGGTCAGGTCGACGTCGAGGTCCTTCACCAACCGGACGACGCCCGAGGTGCGGGTCGACGAGCCGTAGGACGAGACGGCGATGAAGTCGATCTCGACGGGGAGGTCGATCGCGAAGGCCAGGTCGGTGGTGAACGCGTAGGCGCCGCGCAGCACGCACACCATGAGCGGTCGGCGACCGGCGTACTCCTCGGTGATCTGCGCGCCGATCTCCCGGATCCGGGAGGTCAGCTGCTCCTCCGAGAGCAGGATGCGCCCGATGTTCGGGTCGTCGGTGAGGCGGGGCTGACCGTCGGGAGTCTCGGTGGCGTCGCTCATGCGCGGCCGACGTTACTCCCGTGGGGGACGGCCTCCGCCACGGCGTCCGCAGCCACGTCGGGGCCGGTGCCGCTCAGCGCGACGCGGGCGGGGTGAGCGACAGACGGCCGGCGCTGCGTCGCACGCTCCAGCCCCCTGCGACGTCGCACCCGACGGCCCGGCCGGCCG
>JAFAFZ010000211.1 GCA_023423215.1 Actinomycetes bacterium | reverse complement strand
GATGAGCAGCGACGAGGTGGCGGTGCCGCCGCCGTCGTCGGTGACCGTCAGCGTCGCCGTGAACGTGCCGCCGGTGAGGTACGTGTGCACCGGGTGCTGGGCGATCGAGGTGCCGCCGTCACCGAAGTCCCACTCGTAGCTCTCGATGAAGCCGTCGGGGTCGGAGGTGCCTGCGGAGGAGAACTGCACCAGCAGCGGTGCCTGCCCCGAGGTCGGGTTCGCGGCGGTGATCGCCGTCGGTCGGAGGTTGCTGTCGCCACCCGTCGCGGGTGGCACGCATGCGGCCGCGAACAACGCGAGCACGGCACACAACGGCAGCAACGCTGCGCGGTACTTCTTCATCGGTTCTCCCCCCGGAGTCCATCGCCTTGAGGCCGCTCATCGCCACGAGCGGCCTGGGTACCTTTACCTGAATCGCACTCAGATACAAGGACTGCTGTCGGATGGACCCGGAAGGGTGGGGACGGGCGTGAGAAATTCCCGTGCCGAGCGGGGGGTCGTCGAGCTGTGCTCGACCCCGATCAGTACACGTCGAACGACTCGTCGCCGTCCGAGGTGCGCTGGAACGTGCCCGAGCGGCCGCCGGTCTTCTCCCACAGCGCGACGTCCCCGATGACCATCGCCCGGTCCACCGACTTGCACATGTCGTAGATGGTCAGGCAGGCGACGGTCGCCGCGGTGAGCGCCTCCATCTCTACGCCGGTGCGGTCCACGGTCTCGACCTGCGACTCGACCTCGATGAAGGTGTCCTCGATGCGGAAGTTCACCAGCATCGCCCCGACCAGGACCGGGTGGCACAGCGGGATGAGGTCGGACGCACGCTTGGCGGCCTGGATGCCGGCGACCCGTGCGACCGAGAGGACGTCGCCCTTGTTGATGGCGCCGCGCGCGACGAGCGAGGTCGTCTCGGTGCTCATGTGCACCCGCCCACGAGCGATGGCGCGGCGGTGCGGCGGCTCCTTGGGCGTGACGTCGACCATGCGAGCACGGCCGAGCGGATCGAGATGGGTCAGGCCCCGGTCGGACATGCGGGGCAGCTTAGAACCCGCGTGCCGCAGCGCGTGCGCCGACGGGCGGGGGCGGGGCCCCGGCCCGACGAGCTCAGCCCAGGCCCTCGCGGCGCACGACGCCGGTGAGGAACTCGCGGAAGCTCGGGCCCAGGTCCTCTCGACGCAGCGCCAGCTCGACGGTCGCGCGGAGATAGTCGATCTTCTGGCCGATGTCGAAGCGCCCCTCCGAGAACACCCAGCCGTAGACGGAGTGCTCGGGCAGGAGCCGGGCGATCGCGTCCGTCAGCTGGATCTCGCCGCCGACGCCGGGCTGGACCTCGTCCAGCTGCTCGAAGATGTCCGGGGTGAAGAGGTACCGACCCATCACCGCCAGGTTCGACGGAGCGACCGACGGGTCCGGCTTCTCGACGATCTCGGTGATCTCGCAGAGCGCGCCGTCCCGACCCGTGACGCCTGCGCAGCCGTAGGAGCTGATGGCCGCGGGCTCGACCTCCATGAGGGCGACGACCGACGACTGGTGCTCGTCGAAGCTCTTGATCATGTCGGGGAGCACGGTCGAGTGGTCGTCCATGATGTCGTCGCCGAGCATGACGACGAAGGGCTCGTCGCCGACGTGCTTGCGGGCGACCGACACGGCATGGCCGAGCCCAAGCGGCTCGCCCTGGCGCACGAAGTGGATGTCGGCCAGCTCGGCCAGCTCGACGACGTCGGTCAGGTCCGAGAGCTTGCCCTTCTCCTTCAGCTGGTACTCCAGCTCGAAGTTGCGGTCGAAGTGGTCCTCGAGCGTGCGCTTGTTGCGGCCCGTGATGATGAGGATGTCGTCGATGCCGGCCTTGACGGCCTCTTCGACGACGTACTGGATCGCCGGCTTGTCGACGACCGGCAGCATCTCCTTCGGCTGCGCCTTCGTGGCGGGCAGGAACCGGGTCCCCAACCCCGCGGCCGGGATGACTGCCTTGGTGACTCTCGACATCAGCGCTTCCAGACCCTCGCTCGACACTGCTCCGTTCGAGCGTACCTACCCATCCGTCCGCCGCAATGATCGATGCGCGGGAAGGGACATCGGCAGGCACATCTGCCCACGGGGCACCCCAGCTCGCGTTGCGTCGCCCGGCGCCCCGAGCGGTACCCTTGGCACTCGATGTGCGCGAGTGCCAGCTCGTGCGACCACGACGCTCCGGAGTTCCCCCGATGCCGCTGTACGAGTACCGATGCAAGAACTGTGGCCACGAGTTCGAGATCCAGCAGTCGATGTCCGAGGACTCGCTGACGGTGTGCCCGAACTGCGGTGAGCCGCAGCTGCGCAAGGTCTTCCAGCCGGTCGGCATCACCTTCAAGGGCACCGGCTTCTACAAGAACGACAGCCGCTCCTCGAGCAGCTCGACCAGCAGCTCCGGCGCGTCGTCGAGCTCCGGCAACGGCGCCAACGGCGCCTCGTCGGAGTCGTCCTCCGGCTCGAGCAGCTCGCCCGACACCGCTGCCACGTCGACCAGCAGCTCGTCGTCGAGCACCTCGGGCAGCAGCTCCGACTGAACCCCTCGACGGCGCGCCCCTCGGTGGGGGTCGCAGGCGGTGACGCTCAGCCCGCGCTGGCGGCCAGCGTCGCGTTCGCGCGGTGGATCAGGTGGTCCAGCAGTGCGATGAGCACCATCTTCACCGACTCACGCGAGCGGGCATCGGCGCGCACCAGCGGCACGTGCTCCGACAGCGCGAGCGCCTCGCGCACCTCTTCGAGCGAGTAGGACCCCGCGTCGGGGAACTGGTTGACCACGGCCACGAACGGCACGCCGCGGCTCTCGAAGTAGTCCACCGCGGCGAAGCACTCCTCGATGCGTCGGGTGTCGAGCAGCACGACGGCGCCCAGCGCCCCGTCGACCAGGTCGTCCCACATGAACCAGAAGCGCTCCTGGCCGGGCGTGCCGAACAGGTACAGGATGATCTCGGAGTCGATCGTGATGCGGCCGAAGTCCATCGCCACGGTCGTCGAGGTCTTGGGGTCCAGGTGCGAGAGGTCGTCGACGCCCTCGGAGTAGGCGGTCATCGTCGCCTCGGTCGTCAGCGGCTCGATCTCGGAGATCGTGCCGACCAGGGTCGTCTTCCCGACGCCGAAGCCGCCGGCGACGAGGAACTTGACCGGCTGCGGTGCAGCCGCGACGTGGCCCGGGGCGGCGGGCGGTTCAGAGCGCTCGTACTGCATCGATCATCCTCAACAGGAGTGCGGGCGTCGCCGTGGACGTCGCTTCGTGGACTCGGACCAGGCCGACGTCGGCCAGATCGCCGACGAGGATCTGCGCCACCCCGAGGGGCACGCCGATCCGGGCCGCGACCTCGGCGACCGAGATCGGCTGCTGGCAGACCTCGAGGATCGCCGCGTGTTCGAACTGCAGCGGACCCGACGGCTGGACGTCGGTCGCGACGACGAGCGCCTCGACCCGCAGGTGCACGGTGGCGTGGCGGGTGCGCCCGCCGGTGATGACGAAGGGCCGCACCAGGCTCTCGTCGGCGCCGTCGTCGTGGAGGTCGTCCGCGTGCGCGTCGGCACCGCTGCCGGCCGGCGTGACGGCGTCACGCCCGGGCATCGGGTCCCACGGTTGCACGGATCGGTCCTCGGACTGCTCAGACCGCGGCGAGCGCGTTGCGCAGACCGGCCCGGACCTGCGGCGTCAGCACGGAGCCGAACCGCTCGACGAGCATGGTCATCTCGTAGCCGACCATGCCGACGTCCGCCTGCTTGTCGGTCAGGATCCCGAGGCAGCTGCCGTCCGAGATCGACGCGACGAAGAGGAAGCCGGTGGTCATCTCCACCATGATCTGGTCCACGGCGCCGTAGCCGAAGCAGCGTGACGCGCCGAGCGAGAGGCTGGTCAGGCCGGCGGCGATCGCGGCGAACTGGTCGGCGCGACCCCGGTCGAGGTCGGTCGACATCGCCATGAGCAGACCGTCCGAGCTCACGCAGACGGCGTCGCTCACGCCCGGGGTCTGCTGCACGAAGCGGGTCAGCAACCAGGGGATCTGCTGGACCTGTTCGTTGATGTCGGTCATCACCGTGTGGACCTCCCGTCCTGAGGACTGTCGAGTGCCGTCGGGGTGGGATCACCCGCCGGCTCGGCACCGTTCGAGGGTGCTGCGGTGCGGCCGCGGGAGCGGCCGGCCTGGAACGCCGAGAGCATCGAGCGCACGTTGTCCGCCGAGCGGTCGACCGG
>JAFAFZ010000083.1 GCA_023423215.1 Actinomycetes bacterium | reverse complement strand
GTGCGGGACGACCGCTGGCCGGCCCACCTCCACGTCGACCTGCTGCCCGAGGCCCGCGGCGCCGGGGTGGGGGAGCGGCTCCTCGCCGGCTGGCTCGGGACGCTGCGCGGCGTCGGGGCGGCCGGCTGCCACCTCGAGACGATGGCCGAGAACCACGCCGCGATCGCCTTCTTCGAGCGTCAGGGGTTCCGTCGCGAGGGCGCCGTGACCCGGGTGCCCGGGCTGCGGGCGCGGGACGGCACCCGGCTGCACACCCAGCTGATGGTGCACGAGCTGTGAGCGGCCCGCGGGCGTCCGGCGGTCGATGTGCGCCGGGCCCCGGCAGTGCGTACCGTCTGCAGCGATGGATTCCGTGGTGACGACCCATGTCGACCCCGGCGTCGCGGTCCGCTCCCCGGCCGATCGTGCGATGCGCCGCCTGCTCCGCCTGCCGGTGGACGCGCCGCCGACCAGCATCTTCGGTGCCGAGAGCGTCTTCGGGAAGTCGATCGCCGTCTCCGCCGTCCGCTGCCTGCTGATGTACGTGGCGCTGCCGCTGCTGGCCCCGATCGTGGACCTGACGGGCAGCGTGTCCCGCCCGATCGTCGGCCTGGTCCTCGGCCTCGTCTCGATGACCGCCATCGTGATCTCGATGCGCCGGTTCTTCGGCTCCGACCACAAGTACCGCTGGGGCTACGCCGCGGTGGGCGGCGCCATCTTCGTGTTCATGCTCGTGAGCGCGGTCATCGACATCAACACGCTGATCAGCCGCTGAGCGCATCGCCGGTGGTCCCGCGTGTCACCCGACGTCACGCCTGAGGATCCACCGCCGGGCGAGGGCCTGGACCCCCGCCCCGACGTCGTCCGCTCGCGTCCGATCCGCTGGCTGTGGTTCGCAGCGGGATGGGTGGCCGTCGGCCTGGGATCGCTCGGCATCGTCGTGCCCGGCCTGCCGACCACGGTCTTCTTCATCATCGCCGCGTACTGCTTCTCGCGCTCCAGCCCCCGCTTCGAGGCGTGGGTCCTCGGCCTGCCGAAGGTCGGCCGGATGGTCGCCGACCACCGCGCCGGGCTCGGCATGTCGCGCACGGCGAAGACCTGGGCCGTGGGGTCGATCGTGTGCTGCTCGGGGCTGTCCGCCGTGCTGTTGCGGAGCCGCCCCGCGCTCTCGGCCGCGATCGTGGCGCTCGGGCTGGTGGGGGCCGCCTACGTCCTGTGGCGGGTGCCCGACCGGGCGAAGGTGCTGGCCGCCCGCGGCCTCGACCCCCGGGGCTGAGTCCGGCGGACACCGCGGTCCGGTTCAGGCCGGGTCGAGGTCCGGTGCTCGGCGCTCGAGGGAGTCCGCGATGCGGCTCATCGTCGACGCCGCGTCGCGCAGGGTGTCGATCAGCATCTCGTGCACCTGCTCGACCGTGTAGGTCCGGTCCCGGTCGTCGACCTCGGTCGTGGCGACCTTCATCACCGAGCCGAACACCCCCATCACCGCCATCGCCCAGGCCATGGGGTGCGGATCCTCCTCGACGTCGACGCCGAGGCGGTCGGCGAGGAACTGCGCGACCCGCACCTGCGTGTGGCGCTTCAGCATCGACCGCTCGTAGAGCTCCTGCGCGTCCTGGTCGCCGTGGATGCGGAAGCCCCAGGCGAGCTCGCCGCGCCGCTCGACGAGGACCCGGGCGAAGCGGTCGAGCACGATCGCGATCGACACGATCGGGTCTTCGTCGCGGGGGCGGGCCTCGAGCGACTCGAGCATGACCTGGCGCTCGGCGTCGAAGTCGGCGAAGAGCAGCGCCTCCTTGGTGGCGAAGTACCGGAAGAAGGTGCGGGGGGCGACGTCCGCGTGCTCGGCGATCTGGTCGACGGTCGTCTCCGCGTAGCCCTGCTCCTCGAACAGGAGCCGGGCCGAGTCGACGATCGCGCGGCGGGTCGAGGCCGCCTTGCGCTCCCGTCGGCCCACGGGCTCGCCCGACACGCCGGGCGCGGCGAGGACCTCGTCGGCGGTCGTGGCGGCGGAGGGCATGTGACCGATGCTACTGGCGACGACCATTGCTGGCATACATGCCATCTGGCACAGTTGCCGAGTGGCAGTTCTGCCACATTGGGCGGTGCACGGTCGCTGCCGCCCCGTCACACCCCGCACCGAAGAACCGAGTCACCCGACATGCGCACCTCCGACACCGCGGACGCCTCGAGCGTCGCCACGACCACCGCCGAACCCGACCCCCGCCGCTGGTGGTCGCTCGCCGTGCTCTGCATGACCCTGCTGGTCATCGGCCTGGACAACACGATCCTCAACGTCGCCCTGCCCTCGCTCGTGGTGGACCTCGGCGCCACCACCAGCCAGCTGCAGTGGATCGTCGACGGCTACACGCTGGTGTTCGCCGGCCTCCTGCTCACCGCCGGCAGCCTCGGCGACCGCTTCGGTCGCCGTGGCGCGCTCAGCATCGGCCTCGCCGTCTTCGGCGTCGGCTCGCTCGCCTCGGCCCTGGCGGGCGGGGCGAACGTCCTGATCTTCACCCGCGCCTTCATGGGCATCGGTGGCGCGCTCATCATGCCGGCGACGCTGTCGCTGCTGACCAACATCTTCACCGACCCCAAGGAACGTGCCCGCGCCATCGGTGCGTGGGCCGCGGTGGCCGGCGCGGGCAGCGCGTTCGGTCCGCTGATCGGCGGCTTCCTGCTCGAGCACTTCTGGTGGGGCTCGGTCTTCCTCATCAACGTGCCCGTCGTGATCGTGGCGCTGGTCGCCGGTCGCATGCTGCTGCCGACCTCGAAGGACCCCTCGGCGCCCCGTCTGGACCCCTTCGGCGCCGTCCTGTCCATGACCGGTCTGATCGCCCTGCTGTTCGGCATCATCGAGGCGCCGGTAAAGGGCTGGGGCGACCCGATCGTCGTCGGCGGCATCGTCGCCGGTGCGCTGCTGCTCATCGGCTTCGTCCTGTGGGAGCTGTACACCGACCACCCGATGCTCGACGTGCGGTTCTTCCAGAACCGTCGCTTCACCGCCGCGAACGGCGCCATCACGCTCACCTTCTTCGCCATGTTCGGCGTCAGCTTCCTGGCGACGCAGTACCTGCAGTCCGTGCTCGGCTACAGCCCGCTCGAGGCCGGCGTGCGCATGCTGCCGATGCCGCTCACGATGCTCGTCGTCGCTCCGCTGTCGCCACGCATCGTCGAGAAGGTCGGCACGAAGCTCGTCGTCGGCACGGGCCTGACGCTCGCCGCGATCGGCACGTCGGGCCTGGCGCTGCTGCCGGTCGAGGGCGGCTACCCCATCGTGGTCGGCTCGATGATGATCATGGCGGCCGGCATGGGCCTGGTGATGGCGCCGGCGACCGAGTCGATCATGGGCTCGCTGCCCCCGGCCAAGGCCGGCGTCGGCTCGGCCATGAACGACACCACCCGCCAGATGGGCGGCGCCCTCGGCGTCGCCATCATCGGGTCCGTGCTCGCCAGCTCCTACCGTCCGGGCGTCAGCTCGGCGCTGTCGGCCCTGGGCGCTCCCCAGGAGGTCATCGACGTCGCGCAGGAGTCGATCACCGGGGCGATGCACGCGGCGGCGCAGCTGCCGGCGCCGCTGGGCGACGCGGTGGCCTCGGCGGCCTCGTCGGAGTTCGTGACCGCCCTCCACGGGGCCGTGCTCGTGGGCGCGGTCGTCCTGCTCGTCGCGGCCGGCATCGTCTTCAAGTGGCTGCCCGCGCGTGCCGGTGACGTGCGCCAGGACGTCGAGGGTCCCCTCGACGGCATCGCCTCGCTGACCTTCGCCGAGGCCGAGGGTGCCGTCGAGCTGGCCCAGGCCGAGGCGCTCGGCGTCGAGACCGCGCCGCCCTCGACGGACGGCAGCGCTCCCGCACCCCGCTGAGCCGTCCGTCCCGGACCACCTCGCTCGCCCGCTGCTGCTCCCACGTCGCGCGTCCCTCGTGCCGCGGACCCTCGTGACGGGGAGCAGCGGGCGACTACGTTCGCCGCATGGAGATCTCGGGGCGTTCGGTGCTGCTGACAGGGGCGAGCGGAGGGCTGGGTGCCGCGATCGCGGACGAGCTGGCCGCGCGTGGGGCGAAGCTGACGGTGACCGCCCGTCGCGTCGAGCAGCTCGAGCAGCTGGCGGCGCGCACCGGTGCCCGCGTGCTCGTCGCGGACCTGTGCGATCCCGCCGGCCTGGAGCAGGTCTGCGCCGCCGCGCGTGAAGCGGACGTCCTGGTGGCGAACGCCGGCATGGGCAGCGACGTCGGGCTCGAGGAGATGACCGCCGACGACGTCGACCGCTCGATCGACGTGAACCTGCGGGGCCCGATCCTCATGGCGACCGAGTTCGCCCAGGCCCACCTCGAGCGGCGGGCACGCGGCCAGATCGTCTTCGTCGGCTCGCTCTCGGGTATGGCCGCCTCGCCCGGCACCCGGATGTACAACGCCACCAAGTTCGGCCTGCGCGGCTTCTCGCTCTCGCTGCGCGAGGACCTCGTCGACGCCGGCATCGGCGTGTCGATCGTCGAGCCGGGCTTCATCCGCGACGCCGGGATGTTCGCCGAGTCGAACATGGTGCTGCCCAAGGGAGTGCGCACGAAGTCGCCGGTCGAGGTCGCGCACACGGTCGCGAAGGCGATCGAGTCGAACCCGGCCGAGGCGTTCGTCGCGCCGATCGAGCTCCGCCTCGGCGCCACCCTGGCCACCGTGGGGCGGGCGCTGTCGGCCTGGGTGCAGCGCATGGCGGGCGCCGCCGACATCACCGCCTCACGAGACCCCTGACGGATCGTCCCCCGCGGCGTCGCGCGTCGGCACGCTCACACGATGGGCCGTGCTCTCGAAGGGCCGTGCTCTCGAAGGGCCGTGCTCCGGAAGGGTCGTGCGCGGGAGGGGGCACGAGCCTCAGGGCGTGTCGTGCATCAGATCGCCCATGCCCAGGCAGATCTCGGTGGCCATGGCCATGCCGCCCGGCAGGATGCCCATGCCGAAGAATCCGTGCACCATGTCGTCGTAGCAGCGGTACCTCGTGGCCACGCCCGCGTCGGCCAGACGCTCGGCGTAGCGCCGCCCCTCGTCGCGCAGGGGATCGAACCCCGCGGTGACGACCAGCGCGGGTGCGAGCCCGGACAGGTCGGCCTGCTCGATCGGTGACGCCAGCGGCGAGTCCCAGTCGCTGGCGTCGGGCAGGTACTGGTCCCGGTACCAGAGGATGGCCTCACGCGTCAGGAAGAAGCCGTCGGCGAACAGCTCGTGCGAGGGTTCGCGCAGGTGCGCGTCGGTCGCCGGGTAGACCAGGCACTGCGCCGTCGGCGGCGGCACGTCGGTGTCCCGCGTGACCTGGGCGATGACGGCCGCCAGGTTGCCGCCCGCGCTGTCGCCCATGACGCCGACGCGGCCCGGCTCGATCGACAGGTCGAGCGCGTGCTGGTGCACCCACCGGTACGCCGCCACCGCGTCGTCGATCGCCGCGGGGAACGGGTGCTCGGGTGCCAGCCGGTAGTCGACCGCCACGACGATGCACTCGCTCTCGTCCGCGAGCAGCCGGCACGAGCCGTCGTGGGTGTCCAGATCCCCGTTCACCCAACCGCCGCCGTGCAGGTAGACGATCGCCGGGGCGCTCTCGGGCAGGCCGTAGCGGCGGTAGATGCGCACGGGGATGTCGCCGGCAGGTCCCGGCACCCTCCGATCGACCACGTGCAGCCCCTGGCGGCGCGGCATGCCGAGGTCCGCGACCCGACGCAGCTCGGCCCGCCGCTGCGCCACGTCCGGGGTCGAGCGGTCGGGTTCGACGCCGACCCTGGCGCTCAGGGCGAGCAGCGCCTGGAGCCGACGGTCCAGGACCCGTCCGTCCCGCACCACGGGCGGAGCGCCGATCAGCCGGTCGAGCAGGGGATCCGGCAGCGAGAGCAGCCGCTCGGCCGCTCGCGAGGCGAGGGTCTGGCGCTGCAGCGGGGATCGGCGCGTCATGGGGCGCAAGGGTAGGGCCGCGCCGCCGTCGTCGTCGGCCCGATGCCGATGCGGGTGCCGAGGCACCGTGGCGGGTGGAAGGCGGACCTAACAGATTCTGAACTGAAGCCTTGACATCAGGTCCCGAGGTTGCTTGGATGCTGGACGTGGATGTGCTTCGTCGCATCCGTCCTTCGGTGTGCGGCTGGCGGCGTGCTCCGAGTGGACCCGACGTCCCGTGGACCGGTCCCGGCGGACCGATCCACGGGACGTCCTCGTTCGACGCCGGAACACCGCACTTTCCGGAACGGCCGACACTTGGATAAGGTCCGCCTAACACCACGGATGAAGGCTCGATACTGCCTCCCGTCGTCCACGCCACCCGGAGACGTTCATGACCACGCCCACCGACCAGCCCACTGCCGAGCGCTTCTCGGACGTCATCCGCACGACGACCTTCTCGGACCACGAGACCGCGGCGATGTCGGGGTTCATGACCGCGCTGTTCGAGGAGCGTCTGCCGGTCGAGGCGTACACCTCGATGGTCGCCCAGCACTGGTTCGCCTACGTGGTGCTCGAGCAGGCGGGCGACTCGCTCGCCGACCACCCGGTCGCCGGCGCCTTCGTGGTCGAGGCGCTGCGTCGGGTGCCCTCGCTCGAGGCGGACCTGCGGCACCTGGTCGGTGACGACTGGCGCGAGCGGATCCAGCCGAGCGAGGCGACCACGGCGTACGTCGTGCGCATGAACGAGGTCTGCTTCGACCGACCCGAGGCCTTCGTCGCCCACCACTACACCCGCTACATGGGCGACCTCTCCGGCGGTCAGATGATCGGCAAGATCGCCCGGCGCACCTACGACCTCGACCCCGGCTCGGGCGCGGCGTTCTACGAGTTCCCCGACATCGAGGACCTGACAGCGTTCAAGGACGGCTACCGCCGCCAGCTCGACGTCGCCGACTGGACCGCCGAGGAGCGCGAGCGGCTGCTCGCCGAGGTCGTGGTCGCCTACCGGCTCAACACCGAGGTGTTCACGGACCTGGACGCGGAGCTCGAGGCGAGCGCGTGAGCTCCTCCTTCGCTCCCGAGGTCGTCGACGCCGTCTGCCGGCACATGAACGAGGACCACGTCGAGGACTCGTTGCTGATCGTGCGGTCCATCGGCGGGGCGCCCGATGCGACCGAGGCCTCGATGGTCGGCCTGGACGACGCCGCAGCCATCTTCTCCGCCACGGTCGGCGGCGCGCCCACCGAGGTGCGCGTGCCGTGGTCCGAGCCGGTCACCGAGCGGGCGCAGATCCGCGTCGAGGTGGTGCGCATGTACCACGAGGCCTGCGCCGCAGCGGGCATCGAGCCGCGGGCCGCGGCCGAACACTGATCCCCACGACGACGGCTGGGCGAGGCTGACATGGACGGACGCTCGAAGAGGTTCCGGGGCCGGGCGGCCCTGACGGCGCTGGTCGCGTCGATGGCGGTGCTGGCCGCGGCGTTGTCGGACGTGCGGGAGGGCGCGTCGTCGCCGCCCCGGAATCGCCGCGAGGCGGACGTCCCCGAGATTCCCGGCTACGACCTCGGCGAATCGTTGGGGGAGGGGCGATTCGGCAGCCGCATCTACCTCGGCACACATCGGGGGCTCGGCACCGCCGTTGCGGTGCGCGTGCTGCACCGCGCCATGGTCGACGACTGGGAGGCGGCGCGCGAGCGCTTCACCCGCGAGGCGCGCGCCATGCAGGTGAACCACCCGAGCGTGCTGCACGTGCGTGACTTCGGCGAGGCGCCCGGGTACGTGTACGTCGTGACCGACATGGTGGAAGGCGACAGCCTCGCGCAGCGGCTCGCCGCCGAGGGACCGCTGCCGTG
>JAFAFZ010000077.1 GCA_023423215.1 Actinomycetes bacterium | reverse complement strand
GTCGTCGACGGATGCGTCGGTCATGGGTCCTCCGGATGGTCGCAAGCGCCGCCGTGTGACGTCCGACGCAGTGAGTTGTTTGATGGAACTTAGTCGTCGTAGGGTGCGTTTCGTCAAGGAACCCACTGCTCCGACCCGGCGACCGGGCGGAGACCGACCGAGGAGACGACGATGACCGAGGCAGTGATCGTGGACGCGGTGCGCACTCCGCTCGGCAAGGGCAAGCCCAGCGGCGCTCTGGCCGGAGTGCACGCGGTGGACCTGCTCGCCCACCCGTTGGAGGCGCTGCTCGAGCGCAGCGGCGTGGACGGCGAGCTGGTCGACGACGTCATCGTCGGCGCCGTGAGCCAGGTCGGGGAGCAGGGCCTGAACGTGGCGCGACGCGGCGCCCTCGCCGCCGGCTACCCCGAGCGGGTGCCGGCCACCACGGTCGACCGTCAGTGCGGTTCGTCGCAGCAGGCCATCAGCTTCGCGGCGCAGGGCGTGCTGGCCGGCAGCTACGACCTGGTGGTCGCCGCCGGCGTCGAGTCGATGAGCCGGGTGCCGATGGGCTCCTCCGCGGTCGGCGCGACCGACCTGGACGGGGAGCGCCTGACCGCCCGCTACCCCGACGGCTTCGTGCCGCAGGGCGTCGCTGCAGAGCTCATCGCCGCCAGGTGGGACCTGGGTCGCACACAGCTCGACGAGTTCGGGCTGCGCTCCCAGGAGCTGGCCGCCACCGCCCGGGCAGCCGGCAGCTTCGACCGCGAGCTCGCACCGCTGAAGGTCCACGACACCGAGGGCGGGCTGCGGATCGTCAGCGCGGATGAGGGCATCCGCGAGACCTCGCTCGAGCGGCTCGCCGCACTGCGGCCGGCCTTCGAGCACGAGCACTGGCTCGAGCGCTTCCCCCAGATCCGCTGGTCGGTCACCGCCGGCACCTCGTCGCAGCTGACCGACGGCGCCGCCGCCGTGCTGATCGCGAGCCGTGCGCGTGCCGAGGAGCTCGGGCTCCCGATCCGGGCGAAGGTCCACACCATGAGCGTCGAGGGCGACGACCCGCTCTACATGCTCACCGGTGTCATCCCGGCGACCCGCAAGCTCTTGGCCCGCACCGGTCTGCGGATCTCCGACATCGACCTGTTCGAGGTCAACGAGGCGTTCGCCCCCGTCGTGCTGGCCTGGGCGAAGGAGACCGGCGCGGACCTGGACCGGGTCAACGTGCACGGCGGCGCGATCGCCCTGGGTCACCCGCTCGGCGCCTCCGGCGCTCGACTCGCCACGACGTTGGTCAACGCCATGGAGCAGCGCGGCGCCTGCTACGGCCTGCAGGTCATGTGCGAGGCGGGCGGCCTGGCCAACGCCACGCTCTACGAGCTGGAGGGCTGACGCCCTGATCCCGTCCTGTCCGTCGGAGGTGGGGTGCTTCCGCAGCTCCGCCGGGCAGGGCGCAGCGGGCCGGTTGACGAACCGGATCGACGGTCCTACGTTTTCCGATGTGCCTTCGGAGAACGTCGCCACGTCGAACCCGACCGGTCCGGATCCCTCGCCCGACCGGCGGACCCGCAAGCGCGACGCGCGGCGGGACCACCTGCTCGACCTGGCGGCGGACCTCGTCGAGCAGCACGGGGTCGACGGCGTGACGATGGCGGCCCTCGCCGAGGCGGCCGACTACGCCCCGGCGTCGCTCTACACCTACTTCTCGTCGCGCAGCGCGCTCCTGGCGGCGCTGCAGCAGCGGGCGCTGGTCGTGCTGGCGCAGGTCGCCGAGCAGCACCTCGCCGCCTGGGACGGCGCGCTGGCGGGCGTCGAGCCGACCGACCCGCACCTGGCCGCGCTGACCCGGCTCTGGGCCTTCTCGGACCTGTTCCTGGCCGCGCCCGAGACGCACGCACGTGAGTTCCGGCTGCAACAGCAGCTGCTCGTGAGCGTGGGGGCCGAGGACGGCGAGGATGCGGCGGCGGTCGTGCCCACCGCCATGGCCGTGCTGGACGTGCCCCGCCGACTGCTCGACGCGGCCACGACCTCCGGCGCGCTCGTCGCGCACGAGGACGCCATCGATCCGATCGACGGTCCCATCGACGGGTCGATCCTGCGCACCTTCGCCTGGGTGGTGGCACTGAACGGCGCGCTGATGGCCGACGGCCTCACCACGGGCCTTCCGACGACGGGCGCGGCGCTCGGGAGGGAGCTGACCGCAGGTCTGCTCGGCGGCTGGGGAGCCGAGCCCGCGCTCGTCAGGGACGCCGCCGACCTGGCACGCCGCATCGCCCACACCGAGGAGCACTGATGGACACGCTGGTCACGATCGCCACCGTCGTCGCCGCACTCGCCGTCGGGGCGGCGCTGTGGTCGCTGGCGGAGTACGTGCTGCACCGCTTCGCCATGCACCACCTGCACGGCAAGGGGATCATGAGCCGCGAGCACCTCGAGCACCACGTGCACTCGAGCTGGTCGTTCTCGCACACCCACCTGCTCAGCTGGGCCGGCATGCTGCTCGTCGGCGCCGTCCTGTGGCTGCCGCTCGGCTGGTGGCTCGTCGGCCCCGCCGTCGGCGTCGCCCTGCTGGTCGGCTGGGCGCTCGGCTACTTCTTCTACGAGTACCAGCACGCCGTGGCGCACCTGCGTGCGCCGTCCGGTCGGTACGGCACGTGGTTGCGGCACCACCACTTCCACCACCACTTCGGCCACCCGATGGCGAACCACGGCGTGACCAGCCCCGTGTGGGACCGCGTGTTCGGCACGCTCGACCGCCCCGAGCAGGTGCGCGTCCCGCGGCGTCTCGCGCTGCCGTGGCTGGTCGACGCGGACGGCGAGCTGCGGCCCGAGTACGCGGCGACCTACGTGCTGGTCGGCGGCGCGGACCCCGACGCACGTCTGGCCGGCATCGACCGGGCCCGCGCGTTCGCCTCGGTCGCCCCCGTCGACTGAGGCCCTCCCACTGCGGAGATCTGGCTTCCGGCCGCAGTCAGAGCACGCCTGGCAGCCAGATCTCGTCGAGCGTGGGCGAGCGTCAGCGGGCGATGTCGGCCCAGCGCATCGGGCTGTCGAACACCGCCGGGTAGTAGCGCTCCAGGTACCGGGCGAACTCACCGACGTGCTCGTACATCGTCTCGCGAGCGCGATCCGGATCCCGGCTCGCCAACGCCTCGTAGATGCGCCGGTGCGCCGCCACGACGGCCGCTCGCCGGCGCTCCGGGTAGTCCACCCCCAGGAACGCGCCGTCGGTGATCCAGTGCAGCGACGCGATGAGCAGGGCGAACATCGGGTTGCCCGACGCCCAGGCGACCAGCTCGTGGAACCGCTCGTTCTCGGCGAGGAAGCTGTCCTCGTCCTCGAGGTGCTCCTCCATCGCCTCGACCGAGGCCAGCAGGCGGTCCAGGTGCGCCTGCTGCACCTTCGTCGCGGCGAGGGCGGCGATCGCCGGCTCCATCGTCTGGCGGACCTCGACGATCGAGCGGAACGGCGTGCCGTGCAGCTGCAGGAACAGCCCGAGCGAGCCGGCCAGGTCGCGTGAGTCCGGATCGTTCACCGCGGGCCCACCGCCCGGTCCCGGCTTGATGGTGACCACGCCGTTCATCTCGAGGAAGCGCAGCGATTCGCGCAGGGTGCCGCGGCCGACCTCGTAGCGGGCGAGCATGTCCTTCTCGGACGGCAGCATCGATCCGGGCGGCAGCTGCTGCGCGGTGATCTCGTCGACGATGCGCTGCGCGACGATCAGCGCCGTCTTGCGGCTGCGCATGGGCCGGGCGCGCGCCGCGGGGGGTTCAGCGAAGTGCTCCTCTGCTGACTGCTCCCCCGTGTCGGCCATCAGCTCCGTCCTGGCATCGCTCCGGTCACGGCGACCCGGTCCAGGGCGTCGGCCAGCCCCAGGTCGCGCAGCTTCGCCTTCTGGACCTTCTCCGACGGCGTCTTCGGCAGCGCGTCGACGAACGACACGTACCGGGGCACGGCGAAGTACGGCAGTCGCGTGTCCGCGAACGACCACAGCTCGGTCACCTCGACCTGCTGCCCTTCGGCCGCCACCACGAACACCATCACCTCGTCCTCTCCGGCTTCGACGTCCGCAGGCACGGCCACCACGGCGCACTCGGCGACCGCGGGGTGCTCGAGCATCGCCTGCTCCACCTCGTAGGAGCTGATGTTCTCGCCACGTCGCCGGATGGCGTCCTTCAGACGATCGACAAAGTAGTACCAGCCGTCCGCGTCCTGGCGCAGCCCGTCCCCGGTGTGGAACCAGCAGTTGCGCATGGCCTCGAGCGACTTCTCGGGCATCGCGTAGTAGCCGGCGCAGGTCGTGAACGGCGCCTTCGGCCGCACGGTCAGCTCGCCCAGCTCGCCGGT
>JAFAFZ010000072.1 GCA_023423215.1 Actinomycetes bacterium | reverse complement strand
ACCTCCAGCAGGTCGTCGCCGACCTCCGCGCCGACGCATGAGCGACCCGACGCGGCGAGGCGGCCGCGTGGCTGAGCTGGAGATCCGCGCGTACGGCGCGTGCATCGGCGTGCACCTGGATGACGAGCTGGTCGACGAGCTGAGGCCACGACTCGAGCCCGCGACGACGAACGCGGCCGCGAGCGACACCGCGACCCCCGACGAGGTGGTGCGCATCGAGGGAGGCGACGCCGGCGGCTCGGTGACCTCCGAGTCAGGCGGGAACTTCGACTGCGCCGACCGGGAGGAGCTGCTGCGCGTCGCCGCGTCGCAGGTGCACCTGTGTGTCGCGGTGCACGCCAAGGACGTCGTCTTCGTGCACGCCGGCGCGGTCGCCTGGCGAGGGCGCGGCATCGTCCTGCCCGGACGGTCGATGGCCGGCAAGACGACCCTCACCCGAGCGCTCGTCACGGCTGGCGCGCAGTACTGCTCGGACGAGTACGCCGTGCTGGACGCCGAGGGGATGCTGCACCCGTACCCCAAACCGATGTCGGTCCGCGTGCCGGGCGGACCGAGCCGTGTGGTACCGCCCGACCAGGTCGGGGACGTCGCCTCGGGTCCGGTGCCGGTCGGACTCGTCCTTGCGACACGCCACCACGACGGCGCCGAATGGGACCCGACCACCCTCGATCGATCGACCGGGGCGCTGGCCCTGGTCGACAACGCGGTGGTCGCCAGCGTGCACCCCGTCCTCACCCTCGACGTCGCCGCCGCCACGGTGGCTCGAGCGCGGTGCCTGCAGGGTGATCGACCGGACGCCGACCGCACGGCCGCGCAGATCCTGTCCGTCCTGGACGAGGTGATCGACGGCGCGACGACCACCTGAACGGCGGCGCGACGGTCGACGGGCGACGCCGACCAGGCGCCGTGGACGTGAGGTCGCTCAGATGACGACCCGGGCCACCCGACCGTTGCCCTTGTCGGCGACGAACACCGCACCGGAGTCGACGGTCAGGTACTGCGGGTTGTTGAGCTCGCCCGAGGCGCCGGCGAGGCTCGACACCTGACCGCCGGCCACCTTGCGGACCCGGCTGTTGCCCGTGTCCGACACGTACAGCGCACCGTCCGGCCCGAAGGACAACCCAGTCGGCGTGTGGAAGTGCGCAGTCGCGGCCGGGCCGTCGTTGCTGCCGGTCGGTGCTGCCGCTCCCCCGACCGACGCCGGACCGGCGTAGGTCGCCATCGCCTTGGACGTCTGGTGGATCGTGCGGATGACGTGGTTGCCCGAGTCCGCCACGTACAGCAGCCCGTCCGCGCCCAGCGCGATGTCGGTCGGCGTGCGGAGTCGGCCCGCCGCGTAGCCGGGCAGGTTGAACTGCCCGACGAAGCCGGTGAGCGTGCCGCCCGAGATCTGGCGGACCGCGTGGTTGCCGCTGTCGGCGATGTAGAAGACGTTGCTGCCCGCAGAGATGATCGCCGTCGGCGACGAGTACCGGCCCTGGGCGAAGCCGCCGGAGTTCTGGTGGGTGTAGCCGGGGTTGCCCTTCGTCCCGCTGAAGTTGGTGAGGGCGCCGGTCACGACGTTGATGCGCGCGATGCGGTGGTTGCCGGTGTCGGCGACGTAGAGGAACCCGCCCACGTGGACCATGCCCTGCGGGCCGTTCAGCTCGCCGGGCGACACCAGGGTGCTGACCGTCGCGCCGGAGGTGCGGTTGACCTTGAGGATCGAGCTCCCGGTGATGACGTAGCCGTGCGTGCCGTCGAACGCGACGCTCGCGACGTCGGCCAGCGGGGTGCCGCTGCCACCGGCGAAGGTGCTGACCTCGCCGGCGACCGGTGCCACGGTGGTCGTCGTCGCGGCCGTCGTCGGCGGGGCGGTGACCCCCGGCCCTTCGCCGCCGGTGCCACCCGACTGCGCGGCGGCGATCGAGGGCGCCACGATCGACGTGACGACCGGCAGCACGACCACGCCGGCGGTGCCGACAGCGGCACGCTGCAGCATGCGACGACGGTCGACGTTGCCGGCGTGCGTGGCCGCGGCCGGGTCGCTCGACGTGGTGGCGACGACCAGGCCCGCGTCGACGAGCTCGTCGAGGGCCAGGTCGACCAGGAGGGTGGTGTCGGATCCGTCGCCGAGACGGCCCTCGACCGAGCTGCGGATGCCGGCGCGATCGCTGCGGTCCGCCACCGCGTCGAACACGACCGCCGCCGTGCCGTTGAGCGCGTGGGTCGTCGTCGTGAGCGGGTCGTAGGCCAGGAGCCCGTCGTCCACCCGGCGCACGACCAGGTCGTGGCGCGGCTCGACGGTCTCGTGCTTCTCGGTCATCCGGCTCCCCAGCCCTCTCGTCGTGCTCCGAAATCTGTTCGGGGCACCGTACGGACTACCGGATGGCTGACCCATGGGCAATCTCACCCCGACCGGAGGAGTACGTCGCTGCGGTGACCCCAACATCCGGTGGCGGCCGGATGACGTTCCGGCGATCGACTGTTCGCCGTCGAACGGCACGACCTACGGTGCTGCTCGACGGTGCGGCTGTGGGGGCCGCCCTGGGCGAAGGGGGTCGTCGTGGCGATGCGACGTCGGCAGTTCCTGGTGGCATCGGCAGCAGGCGCGGGCGGACTCGCGCTCGGGTCCCTGACGGCGTGCGCACCACCGCCCGGGCCGGACGCGCCCGATGGCCCGTTCGACTGCGGCGTCGCGTCGGGCGTGCACTCCGAGGACGCCGTCGTGCTCTGGACCCGCTTCGCTCCGGCCGCCTCGTCCGCCGTCGAGCTGACCTGGTCGGTCGCCAGTGATCCGTCGTTCTCGACCGTCGTCGCGTACGGCGCGGTCACGGCATCGCCCGACGGTGACGGCACGGCGAAGGTGCTCGCGCAGGGCCTGGCCCCCGGCGCGACGTACTGGTACCGCTTCGGCGTCGACGGCCTGACCAGCCCGGTCGGTCGCACCCGCACGCTGCCCGACCCGTCGTCCACCCCCGAGCGCGTGCGCCTCGCGGTCGGCAGCTGCCAGCAGTTCGCCGCCGGCTTCTACCCGGCGTGGCGCGCGATCGCCGCGGCGGACGTCGACGCCGTGCTGCACCTGGGCGACTACATCTACGAGTCGACCGGCAACAACCCGCTCGCGGTGCGGACCGACACCGTGGGCACCGCCACCGACCTGGCCGGCTACCGCGCCAAGTACCGGCTCGTGCGCTCGGACCGCGACCTGCAGGCCGCCCACGCCGCGCACCCCTTCGCGCCGATCTGGGACGACCACGAGGTCGTCAACAACATGAACCGGACCATCGCCCAGACCGATCCGCAGCGGCAGCGCGACGGCTACCAGGCCTGGTTCGAGTACCAGCCGGTCTGGCCGATCGATGGCAGCCGCATCCACCGCCGCGCCCGCTTCGGCCGGCTCGTCGACGTGTCGCTGCTCGACGGCCGCCAGTTCCGCGACCCGCAGCCCACCGACCAGTGGGGCAACGACCTGGTCGTCGCCTCGACCGCGACCGCGCCGGGCAGCGTCGTGCACTCGCCGGACCGCTCGCTGCTCGGCGGCGCGCAGTTCGACTGGCTGACGCAGGGCCTGTCGGCCGCGCAGGACGACGGCGTGACGTGGAAGCTGCTCGGCAACCCGGTGATGATGCACCCGGTCCGACTGCTCGACCTGGACGAGCCGTGGCTCCGCCAGCTCGAACCGGCCACGCCGCGCCACGCCGGGCTCTACCTCTTCTTCGACATGTGGGACGGCTACCAGGACGAGCGGCAGCGGCTGCTCCAGCACCTCCACGACGAGCGGGTCGGCAACGTGGCGATCGCGACCGGCGACATCCACTCCTTCTGGCAGGGCGGACTGCGCGTCGACATGGACGACGCCAGCAGCCCGGTGGTCGCGCAGGAGTACGTGTGCGGATCGATCTCGTCGCGTGCGGCCGACTACTTCGGTGACCTGGCGAAGAACATCTCGGACCTGCTGAAGGCGTCCCAGCCACCGCTCAACCACGTCGACTTCAGCCATCGCGGCTACGGGATCATGGAGTACACCGCGGCCGGCAGCCGTGTGGAGTTCCACCGGGTCGACGCCTCGGCGCGCGGCTCGAGGCCGTGGGCGGGGCCCGCGTTCCAGGTCGACGCCGCGTCCGGCGTGCTGGTCAACGTCTGACGCTCACACCGCTCGGCTTCGTCCGACGGCCACCACGATCGGGGGATCTGCGCGGCTCGAGGTGTCGAACGCGCGTTCGAGGGGAAGGAGGTCGCCGTCCGACCAGGAAAGGTGGAGACGATGAGCGACCAGACGGATCAGGTGGAGCGCCGGGCCGAGAAGGACCCCGAGGACTGGGTGACCGGCGTCGAGCCGATGACCGGACCGCAGGAGTCCTACCTGCAGACGCTCAGCCAGGAGGCCGGCGTCCAGGTCGACGCCGACCTCACCAAGGCCGAGGCGTCCGAGCGGATCGACGAGCTGCAGCAGGCGACGGGACGCGGCGCCGACTGACCTGCACGGGCGCCTCTGCGACGGTCCATCCTGCAGGCCGGCGGATTTCGTGCGTCAGGTGCCGCAGAAGGTGCGGTGCGGTCCGAAGTCGGGTGGCGCGGGCTGGGCGAAGCGGTCCAGGCCCGGCCGCTCGGTGAACGGGTCCCGCACGACGTCCACCAGCTCGTCGACCGCGGACAGATCGCCGGCGGTCGCTGCCTCCAGCGCCGCCTCGACCAGGTGGTTGCGCGGCACGTAGATCGGGTTGACCTCGTCCATGCGGTGCGCGAGCGCCTCGTGGTCCGCTTCGCCGGAGCTCCACTCGGCGCGCCACCGCTGCTCCCATCCGTCGAAGGCTGCAGGATCGCGGAACAGCGCCCGTGCCACGGCGGCATCACCCCGAACGGCGGCCGAGAGCGATCGGAACGCCGAGGTCATGTCGACCGACTGCTCGTAGAGCAGGCGGAACCAGTCGTCGACCAGCGACTCGTCCTGCAGGTCGCCCTCCACGCCGAGCTTGCGGCGCACGCCGGCGGCGAACGCGTCGGCGTAGCGGTCACCGAAGCCGGACAGCACGCCCGTCGCCGGCTCGACCGCAGCGTCGGCGTCCTCGGCCAGCAGCTGGAGCAGCGTCTCTCCCAGGCGCGCGAGGTTCCACTGCGTGATCTGCGGCTGGGCGCCGTAGGCGTAGCGTCCGGCGTGGTCGATGGAGCTGAACACCGTCGACGGGTCGAACTGGTCCATGAACGCGCACGGCCCGTAGTCGATCGTCTCGCCCGAGATCGTCACGTTGTCGGTGTTCATCACGCCGTGGATGAAGCCGACGAGCATCCACTGCGC
>JAFAFZ010000063.1 GCA_023423215.1 Actinomycetes bacterium | reverse complement strand
ACCGGGCGGTCGCCGCCGGCCGCAACCTGGTCGACGCGGTGCTGGACGGGCGCGACGCCATGCGGGAGCGCGAGCTCCAGCTGCACGGTCGCTACGACCGTCCGAGCGCGGCCCGCTTCACCGAGGTCACCGAGGTCGTGGACGTGCGCTCGGTCGCCGCCGGCGGCCGCGGTGCACGACCGCCGCACACGGCGTCGCGGCGGCACCCGGACCGGGGCACCCACCGCCACCGCTGAGCGGAACGTGGTGCCCGCTGCATCGGGGACCACCGGTAGGCTCAGGGCTCCATGTCCTCCGCGCCGCGACCGCTGACCGCCAACGAGCTCCGTCGGAAGTGGACCGAGTTCTTCGTCGAACGCGGCCACACCGCCGTGCGCTCCGGCAGCCTCATCCCGACGCACCCGTCCGCGCCGATGTTCACCAACTCGGGCATGATGCCGTTCGTCCCGTACTTCCTGGGCGAGGAGCCGGCGCCCTACTCGCCGCCGCGGGCGGTGTCGGTGCAGAAGTGCGTGCGCGCCGGCGGCAAGCACAACGACCTGGACGCCATCGGCCGATCGCCCCGCCACCTCTCGTTCTTCGAGATGCTCGGCAACTTCAGCTTCGGCGACTACTTCAAGGCCGAGGCGATCCCGTGGGCCTGGGAGTTCGTCACCGAGACGCTCGGCGTCGACGGCGACCGCCTCTGGATCACCTGCCACGTGTCCGACGACGAGGCCGAGGACATCTGGGCCGACGGCGTCGGCGTTCCCCGCAGCCGCATCCAGCGGCTGGACAAGGACAACTTCTGGGAGATGGGCGAGACCGGGCCCTGTGGTCCGTCCTCCGAGATCTTCTTCGACTTCGGTCCCGAGCACGGTCCGGACGGCGGCCCCGAGAACCCGGCGGCCGAGCACCGCTTCGTCGAGATCTGGAACCTGGTCTTCACCCAGTACTTCCGCGGCGAGGACGGCCAGCTGAGCGACCTGCCGATGCGCAACGTGGACACCGGCGCCGGCCTCGAGCGCATCCTCGGCGTGCTGCAGGGCAACCCGTCGCTCTACAGCGCCGACGTGCTGTCGGGTCTGGTGGACGAGGCGCAGGAGGTCACCGGCCACCGCCTGGGCGAGGGCGAGCTGTCCGACATCGCGCTGCGCCTGCTGGCGGACCACACGCGCACCGCGTCGTTCCTGGTCTCCGACGGCGTGATCCCCTCGAACGAGGACCGCGGCTACGTGCTGCGCCGCATCATCCGCCGCGCCGTGCGCTTCGCGTACATGCTCGGCGTCGAGCGTCCCGTGCTGCCGCCGCTCGTCGAGCGCTGCGTGCAGATCATGGGCGAGGCGTACCCCGAGCTCGTCGAGCAGCAGGGCCTCCTGGTCGAGATGATCGGTCGCGAAGAGGACAAGTTCCGCCAGACCCTCGCTCGCGGCTCGGTCCTGCTGGACACCGAGCTGGCGGCGGTGCAGGCAGGCGGTGCGCTGGACGGCCGTGTGGCGTTCGAGCTCCACGACACCTACGGCTTCCCGCTCGAGGTCACCCAGGAGATGGCCGAGCTGCGCGGCGTCGCGGTGGACGTCGAGGGCTTCGACGTCGCCATGGGCGAGCAGCGGGACCGGTCCCGTGCGGCGGGCAGGAAGACGGGCGTCGCGACGGGCGACGACGTCGAGGCCGAGCGGGCGATCCTGGCCGAGTCGGGTCCGACCACGTTCACCGGCCGCGAGGAGAACACCACCAGCGCCACGATCGTCGGCATCGTGGGCGACTCGGTGTTCCTGGACCGCACGCCCTTCTACGCCGAATCCGGCGGCCAGGTCGGCGACACCGGCACGATCACGACCTCGACGGGCACCGTGCGGGTGCTCGACACGACCTACGCCGTGCCCGGCGTCCTGCACCGCCACGTGACCGAGCCGGTCGAGGGCACGATCCAGGTCGGGCAGCAGGCGACGGCATCGATCGACGTCGAGCGCCGCGCCGCCATCCGCCGCAACCACACCGCGACGCACGTGCTGCACTGGGCGCTGCGAGAGGTGCTGGGCGACCACGTGAAGCAGCAGGGCTCACGGGTCGACCCCGAACGCCTCCGCTTCGACTTCGCCCACTTCGCCGCCGTCACGCCCGAGGAGCTCGCCCGCATCGAGGAGCTGGCCAACGCCGAGGTGCTCGCCAACGAGCCGGTGCGCCACTTCGAGACCTCCATGGACGAGGCGCGGGAGCTCGGCGCCATCGCCTTCTTCGGCGACAAGTACGGCGAGCGGGTGCGCGTGCTCGAGGCCGGCTCCAAGAGCATCGAGCTGTGCGGCGGCACGCACGTGACCGCCACCGGCGACATCGGTCTGGTCAAGATCGTCTCCGAGGGGTCGATCGGTTCGAACATCCGGCGCCTGGAGGCCATCACCGGCTTCGAGCCGCTGCACCGCATGCGCGCCGAAGAGGCGACGCTGCACCGCGCCGCCGAGCTCGTCGGCGTCGCGGACGACGACCTGCTCATGGGCATCGAGAAGCGCCTCGCCGAGGCGAAGGCGCTGCGGGACGAGCTCAAGACGCTGCGCCGCCAGCTCGCCGGCAACCAGGCCGACGACCTGGCCGCCTCCGCGGTGGACGGCGTCATCGTCGCCCGGATCGAGGCGGACGCACGCGACGAGGTCCGGGACCTGGCCGTGGCGCTGCGGGACCGGCCGGGCATGCGTGCGGTCGTGCTGGCGGCCTCGCCGGGCGGCAAGGGCGTCGCACTCGCCTCGGCGGTGACCCCGGAGTCCGGCCTGCACGCCGCCGAGCTCATCGCGGACGCCGTGAAGCTCGTGGGTGGAGGCGGCGGCAAGGGCGCCGAGCTGGCCGTGGCCGGCGGACGCGACCCCGAGCGCATCGACGAGGCGCTGGACCAGGTGCGGACGCAGCTGAAGGGATGAGCCGGACCGACGACGCCGCCCGGCCACGCCGGGTCGTCGTGGAGCGGACGTCGTGAGAGCCCTCGGCATCGACCTGGGGTCGAAGCGCATCGGTGTGGCGCTGTGCGACTCGGCGGGGACCGTCGCGGTGCCCTACGAGGTCGTGCAGCGCACCAAGGACCGCGCCCGCGACCACCGACGCCTGGTCGAGCTGGCGGCCGAGGCCGAGGTCGAGTGCGTCGTGGTCGGCATGCCGTACTCCCTGGACGGGAGCGAAGGGCCGGCGGCGCGCCGCGCCCGTGCCGAGGTCGAGGTGCTGCGGCGCGTCATGCCCGTCCCGATCGAGACCTACGATGAGCGGCTGAGCACGGTGACGGCTGACCGGTCGCTCCGCGAGATGCAGCTGGGCGCCAGCGCCCGACGTCGCATGGTCGACTCCGTCGCGGCGTCGGTGATCCTCCAGTCCTGGCTGGATCACCGACGGTCGGGCGCCGACGCGACAGACTCGTGGGCCGCCGATCCCGCCGTCGGCACCTCACGGACCGAGCCCGTGGACCAGGACCACCGTCCGCAGGATGCACCCGACCAGGAAGGCCCCACGTGCACCCGCCCGAGGACTTCGACGCCGAGAGCGTGCAGCCGGTCGTCCGGCGCCGTCGCGCCGAACGCGAGGCCCCCGCGTCCCCGGACGTCGCGGCGGACGAGGCACCTGCACCGACGACGCCGGGCTCGTCGCGCCCGACGCCGCCGGACGCCGCCCCGTCCGACCCGGCGTCTCCGTCCGGCCGTCCCGCAC
>JAFAFZ010000043.1 GCA_023423215.1 Actinomycetes bacterium | reverse complement strand
TATAACACACCGCCGGCCGCCCTGCCACCACCACGACGCCCGATGCGACCAGCCGCGCCGTGCGGACCCATGGCGTCGTGCGACGCTGTGCGCCATGTCGCTCCGCTCGCTCGATCGCTCCGACGGTCTGCACCCGCGCCGACGGCGGCGGCGCGCCACGGGAGCGACCGCCGGACTGCTCGCGATCATCGCTCTGGCCGCCTCGTGCAGCGCCTCGGAGGGCTCGGGCGCCAGCGACCGGCCCACGGGAGGCGACACACCGACCTCGCCGTCGCCGACCGACACGACCGCCACCTCGCCGCCCTCGACCGCTCCGCCGACCGGCGGGTGGGAGACGATCGACGCCGACGATGCGGGCATGGACGCCGCCGCGCTCGCCGAGATCACCGACGCTGCTCGGGCCGCCGGCTCCAACTGCTTCCTGGTCGCCCGCGACGGCCGCATCGTCACCGAGTCGTACTGGAACGGCACCACGCCCGACTCGACCCACGAGGTGTTCTCCGCGTCGAAGTCGGTCACGAGCACGCTCGTCGGCATCGCTCACCACGATGGCCGGCTCGACGTCACGGACCACGCCTCGACCTACATCCCGGAGTGGCGGGGCACGCCGAGCGAGGGCGTCACCGTCGAGCACCTGCTCAGCAACGACAGCGGACGACACCAGGACGCTCGCACCGACTACGTCGAGATGGCGTTCCAGGCGCCGGACAAGACGGCGTTCTCGGTCGGGCTCGCCCAGGACGCCGAACCGGGCACCGTGTGGGCCTACAACAACGCCGCCATCCAGACGCTCGAAGCGGTACTCTCGACCGCGACCGGCGTGGACGTGGCGCAGTACGCGCAGGATCGGCTGTTCACCCCGCTCGGCATGGCCCACTCCTCGATCCGCCGCGACGCGGCGGGCAACCCGCTCACGTTCATGGGCGTGCAGTCGAGCTGCCGCGACCTGGCCCGCTTCGGCGAGCTGATGCCGCGCGACGGCGACTGGGACGGCGAGACGATCGTCGACGCCGACTGGGTCGCCCAGGCCACCGGCCGCTCGAGCCAGGAGCTCAACTCCGCCTACGGATGGCTCTGGTGGGTGAACCGTCCCGGCACCGTGCTCGGCGCCCTGCAGGCCACGGGTGCGCCGGGCACCGTCACGGACGAGGCAGACACCGTCACGGGCGACGCAGACACCGGGGCCCAGCCGCCTACCGAACCCGGGTCGAGCGCACCCGCGGGCGAGGGAGGCGTCGCCGACGCGCCGACCCAGCTCGTGCCCGGCGCACCCGAGGACATGTTCTGGGCGCTCGGCTTCGGGAACCAGGTGCTCGCCCTCGATCCGGGCTCGCACACGCTCGTCGTGCGGCTCGGCCCGCCCCGCGGTCCGGCGGACGCACCGAAGTTCGACGCCCGGGCGTCCGCCCGCGTCGTCACCGAGGCGATCACCGACCGCTGACGCTCTCACCCGCCCACGCTGCGGCGGCGCAGGCGGGCGGAGCGCTCCGGCGGACCACCGCTCCGCAGCGCACGGCGATCGGGCGGGTGGTTGACTGCAGACATGACCCGACTCGGCCTGCAGATCCCCAGCTTCACGTACCCGGGCGGCGATCCGGCGCAGATCTTCCCGATCGTCGCCGACGCAGCCCGCGCCGCCGACTCCTCGGGCTTCGACACCGTCCTGGTGATGGACCACTTCTACCAACTGCCGCTGCTGGGCGACCCGGACGACTTCATGCTCGAGGCGTACACGCTGCTCGGCGGGCTGGCGGCGGTGACCTCGAAGGTGCGCCTCGGCACGCTGGTCACCGGCAACACCTACCGCAACCCGGCGATCCTGGCGAAGACCGTCACGACGCTCGACATCATCTCGGGAGGCCGCGCACAGCTGGGAATCGGGTCCGGCTGGTTCGAGCTCGAGCACGACGCCTTCGGCATCGAGTTCGGCACGTTCACCGAGCGCTTCGAGAAGCTCGAGGAGGCGCTGCGCATCATCCTGCCGATGCTGCGCGACGAGCGGCCGACCCTCCACGGCGAGCACTACGCCGTCGTCGACGCCATCAACCAGCCGGCGCCGATCTCGCGCATCCCCGTGATGATCGGCGGCAGCGGCGAGCGCAAGACGCTGCGCATGGTCGCCCAGTACGCGGACATGGGGAACCTGACCTGCGAACCCGACGAGGTCCCCCGCAAGGTCGAGGCGCTCGCCGAGCACTGCGAGCGGCTCGGCCGCGACCGCTCCGAGATCGCGCTCTCGTGGAACCGCGTCGTCTGCATCGCGCCGACGACCGCCCAGGCGCAGGCCGAACGCGACGCCTACCTGGCGACGCGTGGCATGGACTGGTCGACGCTGCCCGACGAGCTGAAGTCGATGCTCGAGGACCGCATCACCGTCGGCGACCCCGACACCGTCGCCGAGCGCTTCACCGAGTGGTCGGCGCTCGGCCTGGACGGCTTCACGGTCTCCATGCCGGCGAACACGCACCTGCCCGAGCGGGTGCACCTGCTCGGCGAGACGCTGTCCGCCGCCTTCTGACGCGGCGCCCGCCCGACGAAGCGGGCGCAGACGTGCACGCCAGGACGTGCAGTTCCGCACCCGGTTCAGGAGGGGAGGACCGGGTGCGGGCCGGTGCGGCGCGGTGAGGGGCGGTGCGGGGCGCAGGGACGGGCCGGCCTCAGCCCCAGAGATCGAGCAGCGCAGCAGCATCGGCCTCGGCGCGCTCCTCGCCCAGCTCGAGCGCGGCGCTGAGCTGGGTCGGGTCCATCAGCTGCTCGGGCGAGACGCTGCTCGGACCGGCGACGTGCACGGCCGTCCCGCTCGCACGCAGGTGGTCGATCTCGGCGAGCTGACCGTCCGCCGCCGACGTCATGCCGGCCGGGTGCGAGGTCGCCCCACCCACCAGCGACACGACGATCGCACGGGCCGACCCGGCGACCAGGTCGCTGTGCAGGCCCGTGCCGCTCACTCCCCCGTCCATGCACCGCCGGTCCCCCACCTGCACCGGCGAGAACAGCCCCGGCACGGCCGCGCTGGCCGCGGCGGCGCGGGGCAGCGTCAGCCCGTGCTCGGCGCGCAGCACCAGCCGCTCGCCCGTGTACGCGTCGACCGTCGACACCCGCAGCGACGTGTCCGACCACTTGCGCACGCCCATCACGAACCCGATGTTGCGCTGGGTCGCCGCGGCGGACGGCGCCTGCGCGGCGAGCGCCGCGTGGCCGATCGACCGGATCGTCGTCGACTCGGCATCGGTCGCCAGCGCGAACGTGTCCCGGGCTCGCACCTGGCTCGGGTGCAGTTCGGCGGTCGGTGCGAGCGCGGCGACGAGCGACGGCACCTTGGCGAGCAGGTCCACCTTCGTGGCGAAGCGGTGCAGCCTCCCTGCGGTCAGGATCGACGCCACGATCGACCCGGCCGAGGTCCCCACGACCAGCTCGGCCCGACGCAGGTCGACACCCCGGCGCTGCACCCCGTGCAGGTAGGCGATCTGCCACGCGACGAAGAACAGCCCGCCGCCGCCGAGCACGAGGGTCCGGTCGTGTCCCTCGCCGCGCCGTGCCTCGAACGAGATCGGCAGCGCCAGGTCGTCGTCCGCCACACCGCTCGACCCCGAACCGGCGGCCACCGGCTGGTCGGGCGCGAGCGCCGTGGGGACGGGCTGCGGCGAGGCACCGGGCAGCACCTCGGGGAGCGCGTCGGGCGGGGCGTCGTCGGCGGTGGGGGCCATGGCGGCACGCTACCGAGCGTCGCCGGGGACGCGACCGATCTCCGCTCCCGCCACGGGCGCCCGTCCTACCATCGGCCGCCATGGCGAGCAGGGGTGACCAGACCCGTGAGCGGTTGCTCGACGTGGCGCAGGACCTCTTCGGCCGCCACGGCGTCGCCAACGTGTCCCTCCGCCAGATCCGGCTGGCGGCGGACCAGCGCAACGTCGCCGCGGTGCAGTACTACTTCGGCGACCGCGAGGGCCTGGTGCGTGCGCTCGCGGATCGGCACAGCCCCCGGATCCTGGCGCTCCAGGAGGCGGTGCTCGAGCGGGCCGGCGGGCTGGAAGGGGCCGACTTCCGCGGTCTGGTCGAGGCCTACGTCCTCCCCTACGCCGCGTACGTCGCGGTCGGTCCCGGCGAGCGCTCCTGGATCCGGGTGCTGTCCGACCTGATCTCGAACCCCCAGCTCAGCCTGGAGACCCTCTCCGAGGAGACCGCCTCGCTCGCCGTCGCGGTCGGCCGGGCCGTGTTCGCGCACGTCGCGCGGCACATGCCCGAGGAGGTCGCCGGCGAACGCGTCTGGTTCGTCGCGATGTCGGGCATCCACATCTGCGCCAACCGTGCACGCATCCTGGACGACCCCGACGCGGTCCGCCGGCTCTCCAGCGACGATGCGTTCGCCCGCAACCTGGTCGACCTGAGCGTCGGTGCACTCTCCGCGCCGGCGACCGGGTAGGGACGAGACGCAGTTCACATCCCCACAGGCCCGACGGTCCTTGCGACCACGCGCGCCGACTCCTACGTTCTCAAACACATGGATCAATTCCAGCTCGACCCGTGCGCGCCCCGATGACGGCGACGAGGGTACGGGTCAGCCGATCGACGACCAGGCAGTTCCTGCAGCTCACCGGACCGGATGGTGCGGGGCTGCCGCACTTCGTCGCGCTCGACGGGCTGCGAGGCCTGGCCGTCGCGGGAGTGCTGCTCTACCACTGCGGCTTCTCGGTCATGACGGGCGGGTTCCTCGGCGTCTCGACCTTCTTCACGCTCTCGGGCTTCCTCATCACCAGCCTGCTGCTGCGCGCCGCGTCGGACGGGCGCGTCGACCTGGCCGGGTTCTGGTCGAAGCGGCTCCGCAGGCTGCTGCCCGCGTCGCTGGTCACGGTGCTCGCCGTCGTCACGCTCTTCGCCGTGTTCGTCGCGACCGTCGACCAGCGGTCCACGCTGCTGGGCGACGCGTGGGCCTCGCTCGCGCAGGTCCTGAACTGGCGCTTCATCGTCGAGGACACCCGCTACGGCGCCCTCTTCGCCGCCCCGTCGCCGTTGCTGCACTTCTGGAGCCTGGCGATCGAGGAGCAGCTGTACCTGGTGCTGCCGGTGGTCGTGGTCGTCGTCTGGCGGGCGACGGGCGGCCGGCTCCGCCAGATGGGACTGACGCTGGGCGGCCTGGCCGTGCTCTCCGCCGCGCTGCCCCTGCTGTTCACGATGTCCGACGACCGCGTCTACTTCGGCACCGACACCCGCGCCGCCGAGCTGCTGTGGGGCGCCGTGCTGGCGGTCGCGTTCGCTGCGCCGGCCGTGCGCCGGGCACTCGCCCGCAACACGACGGTCCGCGGCACCGTCGCCCTGGCGGGTGCCGTGGTGCTGGTCCTTCAGCTCGCCACTTGGTGGACCACCGAGCAGTCGGCGAGCTGGCTCTACCACGGCGGGTTCAGCGTCTACGCGCTCGGCAGCGTCGTCGTGATCACCGCGTGCACGTTGCCCTCGGGGCCGTTGCGCTCGCTGCTCGCCGGTCCCGCGCTCACGTGGCTCGGCCGGCGGTCCTACGCGATCTACCTCTTCCACTGGCCGATCTTCCTGACGTTCCGGCAGCTGGTCCCCGAGCTGGGCGCGCTCCCCCGCGCCGTCGTCGGCATCTCGGTGACGCTGGTCCTGGCCGAGGTCTCGCACCGCGTGCTCGAGCAGCCGATCCGCCGCGGACGCTGGCCTCGACCGCGCGTGGCGCCCCGCCTCGCCGTCGCGTCGATCCTGGCGGTGGCGCTGATCGCCTTCGTCGTGCTGCGCGACCCGCCCGAGGCGCCGGTCGACTTCGAGACGGCGGCCGAGTCCTACGACTCACTGCCGACGGTCTCGACGGTGCCGCCAGCGCCGGACGCGCCGCCGGACGCCCCGCCCGTGCCGACCGTCATGACCTTCGGCGACTCGACCAGCCTGTTCACCGCGATGGGCATGGCGACGTGGGGGCGCGAGACCGGCCGACTCGTCGACGTCGGCGGCGACTCCGAGATGGGCTGTGCGATCACCCGCTTCGCCGAGGCCCGCTTCGACAAGGACCTCGTGCCCGCGCCCAGCTGCACCGACTGGCCCGAGACCTGGCCCGGTCTGCTCGACCAGCAGCAGCCGCTCATGGTGCAGATCGTGAACGGCACGTGGGAGGTGCCCGACGTCCGTCTGTCGGGCTCGGACGAGTTCTCGTCCATCGGCGATCCCGAGGTCGACGCGTTCGTGGTGTCGGAGCTGACCCAGGCGGTCGACCTGCTCGCGTCGCGTGGCGCGCTGGTGGTGCTGGTGCTGGTCCCGGAGGTCGGCGGGTGGGGCCTGCCCGACCTGCCCGCCTACCGGGCGCAGGCCGAACCGGCACGCATGGACCGCTACCACGAGCTCCAGCGCCAGGTCGCGGCGGCGCGACCCGACACCGTGCGCGTGCTCGACCTGGACGGCCACCTCGGCGACCGCGCCCAGGACCGCGAGCTGCGACCCGACGGCACCCACATCGACGCCGACGGCATGCTCGAGATCTACCGGGAGTGGATGGGCGCCGAGACCGTGCGGCTCTTCGACGAGTGGTGGGCGGCCCACCACGGCGGCGGCACCCCCGAGGGCGCCGCGGCTCAGTCCGGCGGTTCGTGACGCAGGACGACGAGCGCCACGTCGTCACCCGGGTCCCGACCCTGCAGGCACTCGCGCAGGAGCTCGTCGGCGACCTGCTCGACCCCGCCGGTGGCACGTGCGGCGACCTCGACGAGGCGGTCGAGTGAGGCGTCGATCGACTCCTCACGGCGCTCGACCAGTCCGTCGGTGTAGGCGACCAGGCACGAACCGGGCGGGAACGGTGCGACGCCGGGCGTCGTCGGGCTGATCGGCAGCCCGAGCAGCGGCTGACGGCCGTCCTCGAGCAGGGTCGCGGTGCCGTCGGGCGCGATCACCACGGGCGGGAGGTGCCCCGCCATCACGTAGCTCAACGTCGACGCCGCGGGGTCGACCACAACCACGCCCGCGGTGGCGGTCACGGTCTCGAGCCGGTCGTCGAGCAGCCCCGTCGCCTGCGAGAACAGGTCACCCAGCGACGTCCCGCTGCGCAGCTTCGCCCCGACGACCGCTCGCACCTGGATCATGTCCGACACGGCGTGGATGCCGTGCCCGGCGATGTCGCCGACGACCAGCGCGTAGCGGCCGTCGACGAGGGGGATGCCCTCGTACCAGTCACCGCCCATGCCGACCGAACGCGTCGCGGGCCGGTAGCGCTGTGCGATGGACAGGCCCGGGCCGGGCGGCAGCGGCCGCACGACCCGCTCCTGGAGGCTGGCGACCAGGTCGTGCTCGGCCTCGCCGAGTCGGACGCGCTCGAGGGTCTGCGAGCACAGCTCGGCGATCGTGCGCAGCGTCGCCACGACCGTCGGCGAGAAGCCCTGGGGCTCGGCCCACGCGAACCCGATGCCGCCGAGCGGGCGACCGCCGGCGCCGACGAGGGGCAGGTGCGCGGTGGCGGCGAGGCCCGCCTCGCGCGTCGCGTCCGCGAACCGCCCGGGGTACTCCCGCTCGATCTCGACCCGGCTCGGCAGCAGGACGGGCGAGCCCTCGCGCACCGCGGTGATGCCCGGCAGGTCGTCCTCGATCGTGCGTGCCCCGAACCGCTCGACCAGGTCCTCGTCGAAGTAGGGGTGCGGGCGGGCCGCCACCGTCTGGCGGTCGTGGTCGATCAGGCCGACGTTGGTCACGACCGAGCCGACCGGCGCGCCGCCGTGCTCGATCACGACGTCGGTCAGCTGCTCGACCGTCCGCACCCGGGCGACGCGCTGCGCGAAGTCCGCCAGGTCGCGGCTGTGGCGGGCGTCCGCCAGCTGGTCCTCGCTCAGCTGCGCCCGCAGGATCGCCTGCGTGGCCATCTTCGCGATCGTCGACAGGTTGGAGAGCATGGCGTCGTCGAAGCGGCACGGCGTCGCCCACGCGTAGACGATGGCGCCGATGGTGCGGCCGTGGTCGCTCAGCGGCAGCGCGGCGCGTGCGCCGGTGCCGAGCGACGCGGTGGCGCCGTCCGCGTCGGGGTAGAGCTCCAGGTACTGGTCGTAGTCCTCGGCCAGCACGGTCCGTCCGGTGCGTGCCGCGTCGGTGAAGGCCAGGCGCGCCTCGAGCGGTGGGTTGGCGAACCGGTCGCGCACCGCCTCGCCGACGTCCGCACCGTGGTTGACCCGCAGCACGCCCGCCAGGTCGTCGACCAGTCCGATGCTGGCGGCGCTCGCGCCGACCGGCTGACGGCCCAGGTCGGTGATCTGGGAGGCGACCTCGGCAACGGTGACCGCCCCCGTCAGGCCCTCGGCCAGCGCCGCCAGCTGCTCGGCTCGCGTCGCGGCGAGGTCCGTCGACGCGGTCCGCTGCAGCGTCTGCTCGCACAGCTCGACGACCGTGCGCAGGGAGTCCCGCAC
>JAFAFZ010000039.1 GCA_023423215.1 Actinomycetes bacterium | reverse complement strand
ACGGCGACAGGTAGCCCTTGTCGAACTGCATGCCCTCGGTGAAGTCGAGGTCGATGCCGAAGGTGTTCGACTCCTCGACGGTCACGACGCCGTCCTTGCCGACCTTGTCGATCGCGTCGGCGATGACGTCGCCGATCGACTGGTCCGCGGCGGAGATGGCGGCGACCTGGGCGATCTCGGACTTCTCGTCGATCTCCTTGGCCAGGTCCGCGATGGAGCCGACGGCGGAGGCGACTGCGGCCTCGATGCCACGCTTGACGCCCATGGGGTTGGCGCCGGCGGCGACGTTGCGGAGGCCCTCGCGCACGAGCGCCTGGGCCAGCACGGTGGCGGTGGTCGTGCCGTCACCCGCGATGTCGTTGGTCTTGGTCGCCACCTCCTTCACCAGCTGGGCACCCATGTTCTCGAAGGGGTCCTCGAGCTCGATCTCACGAGCGATGGACACACCGTCGTTGGTGATGGTCGGGGCGCCGAACTTCTTGTCGAGCACGACGTTGCGGCCCTTGGGGGCGATGGTGACCTTGACGGCGTCGGCCAGCTTGTTCACGCCGGCCTCGAGCGAGCGACGAGCTTCGTCGTCGAACTTCAGGATCTTGGACATGTGTTCTCTTCTCGTTCTCGGGTCGACTCAGGACGTCACTTGATGGTCGCGAGGATGTCGCGGCCCGAGAGGATGAGGACGTCCTCACCCTCGATGGTGATCTCGGTGCCGCCGTACTTCGAGTAGACGACGGTGTCGCCCACGGCGATGTCGAGCGGGATCAGGTCGCCGGTGTCGGAACGACGGCCGGGGCCGACGGCGATGACCTCTCCCTGCTGCGGCTTCTCCTTGGCGGAGTCCGGGATCACGAGACCGCTGGCGGTCTTCTCCTCGGCCTCGGCCGGGCGCACGACGATGCGGTCCTCAAGGGGCTGGATGCTCATGCTGACTTGCCTCCGATGGCGATTAGCACTCAGGTGTGGAGAGTGCCGAGGTTAGCAGTCACACCTGGCGAGTGCTAACGCCGTCGGGAGGCCACCCGGGACGGGCGCCCCGGGCCGCTCAGACCGTGCGCAGCCGCAGGTTCGGGTTGGCCCCGGTGGCCAGTGAGGCCGGTCCGTGCAGGCGGTACTCGTACCAGCCCGCCGACGCAATCATCGCCGCGTTGTCGGTGCACATCGAGCGGCTCGGCAGGAAGCCGTGCAGCCCGTCGGTGGCGCAGGCGCCGAGGAACTGCTCCCGCAGCAGCGAGTTCGCGGCCACTCCCCCGCCGAGCGCCAACGCCGTCGCGCCGACCTCCTGGGCCGCACGCCGCGCCTTGGTGACGAGCACGTCGACGACCGCGGCCTGGAAGCTCGCGGCGACGTCCGCGGTCGACACGTCGGGGTGCTTGCGCACGTGGTTGACCACGGCGGTCTTCAGCCCGCTGAACGAGAAGTCCAGGCCCTGGTCGATCATCGACCGGGGGAAGGCGATCGCCTCGGGGTCGCCCGACATGGCCTCGTGGTCGATGGCCGGGCCGCCCGGGTAGCCGAGCCCGAGGAAGCGGGCGACCTTGTCGAACGCCTCGCCGGCGGCGTCGTCCAGGGTGGAGCCGAGCAGCCGGTAACGGCCGTGGTCCTCCATGCAGACCAGCATCGTGTGGCCGCCCGACACGAGCAGCACCACGAGCGGGAAGGACAGCTCGGGGTCCTCCAGGAACGCGGCGTACAGGTGCGCCTCGAGGTGGTTCACCGAGATGAAGGGCACGCCCCAGGTCAGCGCCAGCGCCTTGGCGGCGGACACGCCGACGAGCAGCGCGCCGATCAGGCCCGGGCCGGTGGTCGCGGCGACCGCGTCGATGCGCGACCCGTCCACGCCGGCCTCGACCAGCGCGCGGGCGGTCACGGGGATGATGAGCTCGTTGTGCGCGCGGCTGGCGATCTCGGGCACGACGCCGCCGTAGCGGGCGTGCAGGTCGACCTGTGAGCTGACCACCGAGCTGAGCACGTCGGTGCCGCCGCGCACGCACGCGGCCGCGGTCTCGTCGCACGAGGTCTCGATGCCCAGCACGACCATCGAGCCGTCGGCGACGGGGTGGGCGCGCGTCGTCAGGTCGATCGCGCTCATCGTGCGACCCCCGAGCGCCCGGCGGCCGCGGCCAGGTCGGCCTCGATCCGGTCGAGCCGCTCGCCGTAGGCCTCGCCGTCGACGTCGTGCGCCCACATGATCAACGCGTCCTCTCCCAGGTCGGAGTAGTAGTTGCGGCGGATGCCGCCAGGTGCGAACCCGAACCGACGGTAGAGCTCCTGGGCCCCGGAGTTCGAGGCGCGGACCTCGAGGGTCACGCCCTGCACCTCTCGTTCGACGGCCGCTCGCATCGTCGCGGCCATCAGGCGGGTCGCGATGCCGGCGCGACGCACGTCGGGGTGCACGGCCACGTTGGTGACGTGGCCCTCGTCGCCGGTGACCATCAGGCCGCTGAAGCCGACGACCAGGTGCCGGTCCAGGGCGACGTGGTACGACCGGCTGGTCGGCATGCGCAGCTCG
>JAFAFZ010000033.1 GCA_023423215.1 Actinomycetes bacterium | reverse complement strand
CCGCGCAGCATCTCGTGGTCCGCCAGGTCGACCTCGGCGTCGTCGCTGCCGGGCCGGACCCGCGCCAGGACCCGGTCCTCGGACCACTCCAGCGCCAGGTCCAGGTCGTCGAACTCGCGGATCGGCGACGCTCCCCCGTCGCCCTCGCCCGCGGCGATCTCGGGGAAGCGCTCCGCGCACGTGACCACCAGCTGACCCCCTCCGTCCTCGACCTGCCGGCCCAGGTCGCGCAGCAGCCCGACGACCGGGGCCTGCACGCCACGGACCCGGCGCAGGTCCAGCACCGCGACGTCGAGCCGCGGTTCGGCGTCCGCGACGCGCTGCACGACGATCTCGGTCGCGGCGAAGGTGAGCTCGCCCTGCAGCTCGAGCACCAGCACGACGCCGCCGTCCTGGGCCAGCGCGAGCCGGTCGGGCTCGGGGCGCACCCGCTTCGAGCCGACGTCCGCCAGCGTGTACGCCGTGCGGATCGGTGACGGCGGACGACGGCCCGACTGGATGACGTGCAGGGCCAGCTCGGCGCTGACGTCCCTGCAGACCTTGACGCCCCGCACGCTGTTGCCGTGCGCGTCCAGCGGCGGCGAGTAGACGGCCAGCCCGAACTGGCCCGGTTGCACCGCCAGGATCCCGCCGGAGACGCCGCTCTTCGCCGGCAGGCCGACCTCGTAGAGCCACTGCCCCGCGCCGTCGTACATGCCGCAGGTGATCATCACCGAGAGCATGCTCCGCACCGTCGCGGCGCCCGCCACCCGTTCGCCGGTCAGCGGGTTGACGCCACCGTTCGCCAGCGTCGCCGCCATGACCCCGAGGTCCTTGGCGTCGAGCGAGGTCGAGCACTGCTCGAAGTACGCGACGAGCGCGTCGTCCGGGTCGACCTGCAACGCGCCCGAGCCCCGCAGCAGGTGCGCGATCGCCCGGTTGCGGTGGCCGGTCGACGCCTCGGACTCGTACACCGCCTGGTCGACCTCGAGGGGCCGGCCCGCATAGTTCGACAGGTTGGCCAGCAGTCGGTCGACGGCCTCCTCCGGATGCCGCTCCACGACCAGTCCGGCGGCGGTGATCGCACCGGCGTTGACCATCGGGTTCAACGGGATGCCGGTGCCCGGAGCGAGCGTGATCGAGTTGAACGCCTCGCCCGTCGGCTCCACGCCGATGCGCGAGCGCACGACCTCGTCGCCGAGCTCCTCGAGCGCGAGCCCGAACGTGAACGGCTTCGACACGGACTGGATCGTGAAGGGCCGGTGGGTCTCGCCGACCTCGTAGACGTTGCCGTCGACGGTCACCAGGCAGATCCCGAACCAGCTCGGATACGCGCTGCCCAGCTCGGGGATGTAGGTCGCCACCGATCCCCCGTCGTCGGGTGCGTGGCGCGCGTGCAGCTCCTCGAGGAAGCGCTGCACCGGCGACGCGACGGATCCGACGGGTTGCTCCCTGACTGGCACGGCTCCTCCGGCTGCGGCATGGACGGCCGGTCCAGTCTGTGCGATGCCCTGCGCCCCCGCACGGATCCGGCGTCCCTCGACGCCACCGCGAGCGCCGGTACTGTCACGGCATGTCACCCGAGTCGTCGGACCGTCGGTACCGCGGCATGACGGACGAGGAGCGCAGCGAGGAGCGTCGGCGACGCCTGCTCGACACGGCGCTCGAGCTGTACTCGACCGCGGGCTACGCCGCGACGTCGATCGGCACCTTGTGCCGCGCCGCCAAGGTGACCGAGCGCCACTTCTACGACGAGTTCGGCTCGCGTGAGCAGCTGCTCCGTGCGCTCTACGACGACATCGTCGACTCGGCGATGACCGACGTACTGACCGACGTGCTGGCGGCCGAGCCGGACCCCCGGGCGCGGGCCCACGCCGGACTCGGGGCCTTCCTGCGCTCGATGCTCGCCGACCCCCGACGCGCTCGGGTCACCGGCGTCGAGGCCGTCGGGGTGAGCGCCGAGTTCGAGCAGCACCGCCGTCGCACCCTGCACGCCTTCGCGGACCTGGTCGCGAGCCAGGCCAGCGAGATGTCGCCGCAAGCGGCGGCGGATCCGGAGCGGACGCGACGTGCGGCGATCGCGCTCGTCGGCGGCGTCGGTGAGACCGTCGTCGACCAGGCGCTGTCCGAGCACCCGGCGCCCATCGACCAGCTGGTCCAGGAGATGAACTGGCTCTACGACGCGGCGGCGTCCATCCGCGCCGAGGACGATTGACTCGCCGCGCCCGTCGGGCCGTCGTCAGCCGAACCGGTACCGGGGCTCCAGGCCGTCGCACAGGTCCGCAGCCAGCTCGCCGATGATCGGTGTGAACTTGAACCCGTGCCCCGAGCAGGGCGAGCACACGACGACCGGCCCGTGGCGATCCAGCACGAAGTGCTCGTCGGGGGTCGACGTGAACCGGCAGGTGGTCGAGCTGACCGGCACCGGCACCAGGCCGGGGTGCCACTGCTCGGCGTAGGCGACGACCGCCTCGACGTCGGGCGCGTGGTCGACGCCGACCTTGACGCCCTCACCCGGCGTCTCGAGCCCGTAGGCACCGAAGTCCAGCGCTGTCGCGGCGCCATCGAGGTGGTGCAGGAAGCTGGGCCAGCGCATCGACGGATCACGTGGCGCGAAGTGCACCGGCCGTTCCACCGACACGGTCAGCTCGGGCAGCGGGATCGTCGCCGGCGCTACCTCGCGGGCCCAGGGACCTGCGGCGACCACGACGGTGCGGGCGCGCAGCGTGCGGCGTGACGTCGTGATCCGGGCCTCGTCCCCGAGCACCTCGACCCGCTCGACCGGTTCGTCGAAGGCGACCTCGGCGCCCAGCTCTGCGGCGCGGCGCTGGAGGGTCGCGACCGTGCGGTCCGCGAAGACGCGCCCGCCGTCGGGCGAGTGGACCACTGCACGGTCGAAGCGCATCCCGGGCCAGCGCTCGGCGGCCTCGTCGGGACCCAGGCGCTCGGCGACGAAGCCGGCCGCATCGAGGTGGCCGGCGATCTGCTCGATCGCCGCCGGGGCGCCGTGGTCGAGCTGGCCCGTCAGCTCGAGCAGCGTCTCGCCCGAGTCCTCCTCCAGCTCGCGCCAGCTGCGCTGCGCCTCGACCGCCAGGCGCAGATAGGTCGGGTCGCGGTAGGCCAGCCGGAAGATGCGGGTGGCGCCGTGCGACGACCCGCGGTCGTGTCCCGGTTCGAACTGCTCGACCAGGGCGACCGATCGCCCACGTCGGGCGAGCTGCCACGCCGTCGCGGAACCCATCGCCCCGGCACCCACCACGATCACGTCCAGCACCGACCGAGCGTGCCACAGCGCGGGGGTCCGGCCCGAACGGCCCCGGCCCGCAGCGGCGTCCGGGCCGCTGGTCCGGGAGCCGAGTGCCGTCGGGGGTCAGCCCTCCGAGAAGACGCGGAACCCGGTGTCGGTCGGGACCACGACGTGACCGAGGCCGACCGCGATGGACGAGGTCGGCTTCATCACGTTCTGCTCGTCGATCTTCGCGACCGGCGCGCCCCTGCTCGAGGTCCACACACGAGCGCCGGTCACCGCCGAGATGCCGTAGACCTTGCCCGACCGTCCGCCGACCAGCACGGTGTCGTTCACGACGAGGGGCGGACCCACCAGGTCGTCGTCCACGTCGCCGCCCATGCTCCAGAGCTGGGCTCCGGTCGCGGGGTCGATCTTCACGAGCACGTCGTTGGCGACGGTGAACGCCGCGTCGCCGTCGACGGCGTACGGCGACCCGGCCGGGATCGTCGGCCCGATCGCTCCCGTCGCGGCATCGAGGACCACGTTGGTGGAGGTGCCGGCGACGCGCACGTCACGGACGAAGAGCCGACCGCTGTCGGGATCCAGAGCGACCTGCTTGCCGCCACCACCGCTGCAGCTCCGTGGGAGCTGCCAGACGAACACCCCGAACAGGCTCACGCGGCTCGTATCGCAGGTGTGGCTGGTGTACACGCCGGACGGGTCGACCGCCGGCGAGCTCACCGACCCGTTGCCGATCGAGCGGTTCCAGATCACGCCACCGGTCCGGGCGTCGAGGGCGTACATCGTGCCGCCGGACCCGCTGCCGGTCACGTACACGTAGTTCTGGCGCACGACGGGCGCCGCGTTGAACGACCACTGCGAGAGCTGCTGCTCCCAGAGGATCGATCCGGTCGACAGGTCCAGCGCGCGGACCCGCCCGCTGCCGTTGAGGGCGATCACCCGTCCGTCCTCGTACGCGATCCCGCCCCAGCGGTACGACCCTCCGAGGTCGACCGACCAACGTCTGGCGCCGGTCGAGAGCTCGTAGGCGTGCACCGTCGTGCCGTACTGCGTCGTCGCCGTTGCTGCCGCGACCACGAGGGTGTCGCGGGCGATGACGGCGTAGGACGCTGCGCCCGGCAGCGTCGCGGACCAGCGGTCGACCAGCTCGGGCACGTCCAGCTCGTCGTCGCGGACCCAACCGCGGTGGGTCGGATCGTTCTGGTAGGTCGACGCCACACCCGGCTCCTCCGGGACGCCCGGCAGGGTGGTGGTCGTCGTCGTCGTGGTGGTGGTGGTCGTGGTCGTGGTCGGCGGACGGGTCGTGCTCGTCGACGTCGGCGTGGTCGACGTGGTGCTCGGGGCCGGCCCGCCGTCGCCCGGGAACGATGCCGACCAGGTGACGGTGTCGTTCGTGGTCGGCGTGCCGTAGTCGACCTGGACCCGGAACCAGCACGAGGAACCGCAGGACAGGTCCGCCGGAACCGGCACGTCGATCGTCAGCAGCGACCCCGACGACTCGGACATCGGCGTCCAGACCACGCACGAGCCGGGCTCCACCTCGACGACCTCGACCTGGTCTCGGGTGACGGTGCACCCGGAGGAGCTCGCAAGGCCGGCTGCGCCGACCGGCAGGACCTCGAGGCGTCGAGCGGTGTCCAGATCGAACACCTCGAGCCGCAGCGTGTCGCCGCGGTGCTCCGGGGCGACCTCGACGAGCCGGAGCGGCGAGGTGGCTCCGGCCGCAGGGTTGACGAACGTCGACATCTGGCCGCGTGCGTGCAGACCGTACGGAGCGCGCAGCGAGTAGCGGTTCGCACCCCCAGCGGACGGGGCCGACAGGTCGACCAACGGCGAGGACGCCGCCGCGTGCGAACGAGCCTGCAGGACGTAGGTGCCCTGCTCGACCGCCTCGGGCGGCAGCGTGCAGACCGGCGCCCACCGACGGAAGGTCTCGGCGATGGTCAGCACGCCGTCATCCGCGACGACCGCCTGGGCATCGGCCACGCCATCGCTCGGGTGCAGCAGCTGGTAGATGCTCGGGCTGGTCGCCGAGACGACCGGCATGGTCACCGGACGGCACCCTGGCACGTCGACGACGGGGTTGTCGACGTCGGTCCAGGGCGTGTCGTCCGGCGCGCGCACCACGAACGTGGTCGCGGCGGTGCCCGAAGTCCCGGTGGTGGCGAGCTGGTCGCCGGTGCACCAGGGTCCGGGGCCGTCGGCGTAGCGCTCCGTGGCGTCCGGGTAGAAGGCGGCCAGGGCCGCGACTTGGCCGGCGGTCGGGAGGCGACCCAGGGTGCAGCGGTCGCCGACCGGCACTGCGGCGCCGTCGAACGCCTCGATGCGCAGGCCCTCGACCTGCGCGACGGCGCCGGCCTCGACGCCGAAGGTGTAGCCGTTCGGGTCGAACTCGTCGTTCTGGCCGGTCTCGGGGTTGCAGCCGAACGCCATGGTGGTGCCGCAGGTCCGGGACTGGCGGCGGTCGCCCTGCGACTTGGGCGTGGTCGGACCGGCGATGCTCAGCCACATGCCCTGCTCGACCCCGGCCTCGGGATCGTCGCCGAGCAGCAGCCCGTCGGACCCCATGCGGGTCGGCGCGGGGAACGGATCCGGACCGTCGGGCCCGGGCGGTCCGGTCGGTACGCACGCCGCGACCACGACGGCCATCAGCACGGCCACGGCCGTCGCCACGCTCCACGTCCTGTTCATCGCTCGTTCCCCCGTCATCTGGCCCGTGGGCCACCCTTCCGTCCACCAACGTAGGTGCAGTTCCCGATCGGCACTTCCCGAGCGACGATGAGTTCCGTCCCGACGAGGCGTCCGAGAGGTGGGACGCGATCAGGAGGTCCAACATGAGCGAGCTCGACCGTCAGTTCACCGCGACCATGCAGAAGAGCCCGGCGAAGGGCGGGTGGACCGACGTCGTCATGCCCGGGTCCGCCGAGTTCTTCGGCACGAAGGGCCTCGTCAAGGTCGAGGGCACCGTCGACGGCGAACCGTTCCGCAGCTCGTTCATGGCCCTCGGAGACGGCACCCACAAGCTGCCGATCAGGGCCGACCTGCGCCGCGCCATCCGCAAGGAGGCCGGCGACGACGTCACGGTCCGGCTGGAACGGCGCCTCGACGACGAGGGGTAGGCTCCTCGCCGCTGGCGACCCACGGCGGAGGGCCGAGCGTCGGATCCGACGGAGGGAACCGTGCACGAGGCAGCAGCCCATCCCGCGGTCGAGCAGCTCGAAGCAGCGCTGACCTCGGACGCTCTCGCCGACCGCGTCGAGATGGTCGTGCGCCCCGTCGGCAGGGACGGGGACGTCGATCTCTACCGGGCCGCCACCCCGGCCGGCTCGGTCGAGTTCGCACGCGACCGCTCGGGTGACCGACCGACCTACGCGGTGCGCTCGACCACCGGGGTGGACCCGCTCGCCGTGCGCGACGTCGACCACCTGGTGGGCCACGCCGAGGAACGAGCCCACGCACACCCCCGACGGGCGGACAACGCCTACCCCGGCGCGTTCGACTCGATCGCCCAGTTCTTCGACTCGCCCCGTGTACCCGAGCTGCTGGCGATGCACACCGCCGCCCACGCCTACGGCGGGCACCTGGGCCAGCACGGATCGCTCGCGGTGACCCAGGCTCGTGCGCCGTTCCTGGCCGCCGGTGCCGGCATCCGCGCTCGTGGGCTGGTGGACGGCTCCGCCCGCACGGTCGACATCGCGCCCACGGTCGCCGCGCTGCTCGGTGTCGCGCCGCACCCCGACGGGATCGGACCGACCGGCCGCCGTCGAGCCGACGCTCTGCTGCGACGCCAGGACGGCGACCCGATCGAGGCGGTGCTCGACGGCGAGCACGCCGACCACGTCGTCGTGCTGCTCCTCGACGGCTGCAACGCGAACCTGCTGCACGACGTCATCGACGCCGGCGAGGCACCGCACCTGGCCGACCTGGTGGCGCGGGGCACCGGCCTGCGCCAGGGCGCCATCGCCTCGCTGCCCACCGCCACCCTGGCCAACCACACCACCGCGGTGACCGGGGCACATCCCGGCCACTCGGGCGTGCTCCACAACACGTGGATCGACCGACGCGACGGCTCGGTGCCCGACCTGCTCGCCTACGAGCAGATGTTCTGGGCGATGCGCCACCTCTCCCCCGACGTCGAGACGCTCTTCGACGCGATCGAGCGCACCTGGCCCGGCGCATGCACCTCGGCGACCTTCGAGTTCTGCGACACCGGCGCGACCGTCTCAAGCTTCGCGATGGTGCGCGACGGCAGCGCCGAGGGCCTGCCCGAGCTCCAGGACGTCACCCACGTGGACCTGGACGCCGCCGCGGCGTCCGGCGAGTACGCGTTCATGTCGCGGGTCGACCACGTCAGCGTCGCCCACACCGTCGCGTGCTGGGAGCGCGAGCCCGGCAACGAGCTGCCGCGGCTCAGCTGGTGCAGCCTGGCGGTCACCGACGAGGCGGGGCACGTCAGCGGACCGCACGGCGAGCTGGCCCGGGCCGCGGTGCGCGACAGCGACGCCCGCGTCGGCGAGGTCCTCGCCGCCGTCGAGCGTGCCGGCGTGCTGGACCGCACCGCCGTCGTCGTGATGGCGGACCACGGCATGGAGCAGGCCGACCCCGACGTCGTGCGGCCGTGGGAAGACGACCTCTCCGACGTCGGTGTCCCGCACCGCATCGTCGGCGACGGCCTCGTCTACCTCGACGACTGACGCTGCACGGGTTCCAGCGGTGCCGCTCGATCCGTGGGAGTGAGGTCTTTCGGTGCCATCGCCAGCCGCCGCAGCGCACGATCGCACCTGAAGACGAGGGCGCGGAGCGGGAGCGGGGTCTTCCGGTGGGATCGCGTGCGCTGGGCGCGCACGATCGCACCGGAAGATCAGATCGGGTGTGGTGGGACCGCGTGGGTGCGCACGGCGACAGGCCGGCGTCAGGCGGGGCGGATGTCGGCGGCGCGGAGCAGGCGCTCGACCTCGCCGAGCGCCTCGGCGACCACGTCGGACGAGGCCCGCGCCGATGCGGCCAGATCGTCCGCGCCGGCGAACTCGAGCATCTCGGGCAGCCGGGACCGCACCGCGTGGAGCGTGAACTCGAGCGGGTCGCCAAGGGCGTGGCGGTCGACGGCGACGACGACGTTCGTGCCGTCGTCGTTGCGCACGTAGTGGTAGTGCGGCTCGTGCTCGAAGCAGTCGAAGCGCAGGTGCTCGAGGTCGTCCGCCGTGCCCAGCACGTGGAGCGACGCCCCGCCGTCGTCGACGACCAGGTCGAGCACGCCGTCCGGACGGCCCTGCGAGCGGGCGTTGTGGTTGATGACCTCGTCGGTCAGGTGGCGCGACTCGACGACGAAGGTGACCGGGCCCGCCGGCACCCGCACGCAGTGCTCGGGGACCATCGGGATCGGCATGACGTCGTAGGTGCGGCCGACCACGTAGGCCTCGATGCCGCTCGGCGCAGGTTGCATGCGGTGACTCCTCAGGTGGCGGGCCCGTCGGGACCGACGGGCACCTCGTTCTCGAGCGGCTCGCCCGCCAGGAAGCGAGCGAGGTTCCGGCGGAACAGCTCGTGGACACGTTCGATCGACCGCGCCGGCACGCTGGAGCAGTGCGCCGAGACGCGCACCGCCGGGTGGGTCCAGAACGGATGCCCCGGCGGCAGCGGCTCGTCAGCGAAGACGTCCAGCGCCGCGGCGGCCGGTGTGCCGGCGGACAGCGCGGCGAGCAGCGCCGCCTCGTCGACCGCCGAACCGCGCCCGACGTTGCAGAACAGCGACCCCGGCCGCATCGCGGCGAACACGTCGGCGTCGAACAGCTCGACGGTGCCGGGCGCCTCGGGCAGCGCCGAGACGACGACGTCGCACTCGGCGACCACGTCCACCAGGCGGTCGATGGGGTGCAGCTCGTCGACGTAGGTCGGCGGCCGGCCGAGACGTCGGCGGACGCCGAGCACCCGCATGCCGAACGCGCTCGCCAGCCGGGCGACCGCCAGGTTGATCGAGCCCAGCCCGACCAGCCCGATCGTCTGGTCGCGCAGCGCACGGCCGTACACCGGCTTCCAACGTTGCTCGGCCTGCAGCTCGTCCAGACGGCGCAGCTCGGTAGTGTGCTCGAGCGCGCGGGCCAGCACGAACTCGGCGATCTCGGGCGCCGAGGTCCCGGCGGCGTTCGTCAGCCGGATGGGCGGGGACGGCACACCGGCGGAGCGCAGCTGCCCCGTCCCCGCGCCGACCGCCTGCACCCACCGCAGGCGGGGCGCCAGCGCCGCGACGTCGAAAGGCAGGTCGAGCGCGAGCGCGACGTCCATGCGGGCGAACACCTCGAGCTGCGCGTCGTCGAGCTCGTCGACGTCGTCGGCGCCACGCTCGTAACCGGGGCGACAGCGCCGGGTGCGGCGCTCGGCCCGGTCCTCGTA
>JAFAFZ010000659.1 GCA_023423215.1 Actinomycetes bacterium | reverse complement strand
CGCGCACCTCGGCGTCATCACCCTCTTCGACCGCGGACAGGTAGCCGAAGCCGGCTTTGTTCACCAGCCCGTCGACGCCCCCGAACGCGGCCCGGGCCGCCTCGACCGCCTCGGCGATCTGGTCGCGGTCGGTGCCGTCGAGCGGTGCGCTGACGGCGTGGCCCGGGTGCGCGTCCACCAGGTCCTGCACGGAGTCGGGGCGGCGGGCGGTGACGAGCACCGAGTTCCCCGCTCCGAGCGCGGCGTCCGCGATCGCACGCCCGATGCCGGTCGAGCACCCGGTGATCAACCAGCGGCTCACGACAGGACCTCGGGCAGTCGGCGTGCGTACGCGGCGGCCCGCTCGGCCAGCTGCGTCGCCCGCTCCTGCGCGGTGACCTCGCGTGTGCCCTCCGGCAGCACCGAGTCCAGGTCGGCGAGCTTCACGACCTGGCCCGACGCGGACAGCCCCTCGTTCGGGCGCTGGTCCGGGAACTCCGCCATGCGCAGCGTCAGGATGCCCTCGGTCAGTCCGCACGGGTCGACCCAGTTGTGCACGCCCGGGTCGGCGTTCGAGAGCACGTAGGTCCAGGTCCCGTCCGCGTTGGGCTCGGACTGCGCCTTGTTGAGGCTCCCGGTGCGGTCCATGATCCCCATCGTCGTTCCCCAGACGTTCGAGATCGGCACGGTGAAGTACGCCGCGCCGCCGTCGTCGACGTCGATCACGAACGCCTCGTCGTCGGCCAGCTGGAAGTGGCCGCCGACGTACACCTGGTTGCGCAGCGCGCCGCCCTTGTCGGCCGAGTAGGCCAGGTGGAACCGGTTCGGCCGCCCCATCGTCATGCCCTTGGACAGCCCGTGGCTGAACTCGGCGAACTTCTGCATGTACTCGGCCGCCCGCGCCGCCAGCTCGTCCTCGGTCAGCGGACCCCTGGCGGGCGGCGGTCCCAGCCGCACGATCTCGAGCCAGTTCGGGTCGTCCGCTCCCCAGTCCAGGACGACGTCGCGTATGTAGAACTCGTGTGCCTTCGGGGTGGACTGCACGTGGTTCGCCCGGCCGTCCGCCGGGCTGGCGTCGACCGTCACGACGAACGAGCCGTCCGCCTCGGTCACCAGGTCGTGGCCGTCCAACAGCCCCTCGGTCCCCATGCTGTCGTCCCACAGGGTGAAGTAGTTCTCGGTGAGGCGGTGCTCTCCGACGCGCCCACGGATCTCGTAGCGCTCGTCCCCCGAGATCGGGATCACGCGGTAGATCGAGTCCGGGTTGTCGATGCCCCAGCGCGAGCCGGGCACGGTGCGGCCGTCCACGGGGTGCTCGAGGCGGGTGATGCAGGTGACCTTCGGGTGGAGCGGGTCCTGGTTCGAGGACCAGATCACGGCCGAGAACAGGACCTCTTCGACGGCCCAGTCGAAGCACTCGCGCATGACCGCCGAGGGCTGCTCGTCCTCGAGCCACCGTGCCGCCACCTGCTCACGGGCCTGCTCGACGACGGGGTGCTCCCACAGTCGCAGCGCCGCCAGTTCGTGCTCGTGCTGCTCGTCCGTCGCCACCGGGTGTCCGTGCATCGGGGCAGCATTCCACATCAGCGAAATCGCTCGTCGTAGATCGCGAAGCGTTCGCGGATCTGCGCCTCGGTCAACCCGAAGTCGGCCGGCGTGTAGCGGTGCACCGGCAGCGTGTCGCGCTTGCGGTCCTGCTCGATCCAGGCGCGCATCGCCGATTCGGACTCGGCGGTGAGCTCCATGCCCACGGCGTCGAGCACGCGGGCCGCGGTCGCGATCGGGTCCGCCACCGCGTCGTGGAAGTGCACGTCGGTGAAGCGCTCGGCGGGCAGCCGGTCCCGCGAGGCCAGGGCACGGTCGCAGGACCACCCCATGCGCTCGAGCCACTGCCGCCCCACCTCGTGCGCGTCGGCCTGGCCGCAGTTGGTCCTCCACAGCGTGGCGTTGAGCGACGCGCCCGACGGGATGACGTCGACCGGGTCGCGGTGCGAGTGCACGACGTGCGCGTCGGGGAACTCGGCGAACAACGTCTCGAGGTAGCCCAGGTGCGACGGCGTCTTCAGCACGAACGGCCGGAGCGGCTCGCCACGCCGGCGCTTCTGCCACTGCAGCAGCTGCAGCATGCGACGCAGCCAGCGGTACGCCGGAGCGAAGTCCTGGGTGTCGACCCACGAGCGGTACACCGGCACGTCGCAGGACGCCTCGGGGATGTGGGACAGGAACGCGTCGCCCAGGAAGACGATCTCCTCCTCGGCCTCGTGCACGTAGGTCGGGTGGATGGCGAACAGCTCGGTGGCGAAGGTGCGCATCTGCTCCTCGCGCGCCTCGGCGTCCGGGATGCGCGGATCGTCGACGGACGGGTCCCACCCGGGACGCGGCGCCGGCTCCCCCACCTCCCACCCGTACGCGCAGGCCAGGCGGGGGTCGCTCGCCAGGACGCGCTGCAGCAGGGTCGTGCCCGAGCGCATCATCCCGACCACGACGATCGGTCGCTCGATCGGCTCGTCCAGGATCTCGGGGTGCGCGGTCCACCACTGCTGGGCGCGCGCCCGCTGCGACAGGCTCTTGAGCAGCGTGCCCCGCCAGATCATCCGGCCCAGGTCGTCGAGCGCCGCGCCGCGCAGCGAGTCGAGCAGCACCCGCAGCGGCTCCAGGAACGGCTCGTCACCGAAGTCGTCCGAGCCGGCGACCTTCCGGGCCGAGGCCAGCAGTCGTTCCTCGTCGAACGCGTCTCCCGGAGCAGTCGCCACGGCGCATCACTACCATCCCGAGCCATGCCCGCGTCGGACGACAGCCGCAGCATCGAGAACCTCATCTACCGCTACGCCGAGCGCATCGACGCCGGCGACCTGCCCGGCGTCGCGGCGCTGTTCCGCCACGGTCGGATCGAGGCGGTGCCCGGTGTCTTCGTGGACGGCGAGGACCAGGTGCGCAGGCTCTACGAGAGCTCCACCCGGCTCTACGAGGACGGCACGCCGCGCACCCGGCACACGACCACCAACGTCGCGATCGACCTCGACGGCACCACCGCCACGGCCCGGTCGTACTACACGGTGTTCCAGCAGACCGACGAGCTGCCGCTGCAGCCGATCATCTCCGGGCACTACCACGACTCGTTCCACCGGCTCGAGGGCGAGTGGTGGTTCGACACCCGCCAGATGTTCGTGGACCTGACCGGCGACCTGAGCCACCACCTGCTCTTCGAGCTCCGATGAGCCGGTTGGCCGATCGGGTCGCGCTGGTGTCGGGCGCCGCGAGCGGCATCGGGGCGGCGGTCGTGACCCGGCTTCGCGACGAGGGTGCGACCGTGGTCGGCTGCGACCTGCGGCCGACCGAGGACGGCCTGGTGTGCGACGTGCGCGACGCCCAGGCCTGCCGCGCCACGGTGGACGAGGTGCTGGCGCGCCACGGTCGCCTGGACGTGCTCGCCAACGTCGCGGGACTGGCCTTCGGCAACCGCATCCAGGACGTCTCGCCCGACGAGTGGCGCCACGTCATCGACGTCAACCTCACGGGGACCTTCCTGCTCTCGCAGGCTGCGGTGCCCGCGCTCATCGAGTCGACGGGCACGATCGTGAACCTCGCCTCGGTCGCCGGCATCCAGGCCACCCCGTACAACGCCGCGTACTGCGCGTCGAAGGCCGGCGTGATCCAGCTGACGAAGTCGCTGGCCCTCGAGCTGGCCCCGGAGGGCGTGCGGGTGAACGCCGTCTGCCCGGCGTCGGTCGACACGCCGTTCCTGCGCGGCTTCCGCCTGCCGGAGGACGCGAACCTGGACCTGCTGCTGCGCTCGGTGTCGCCGATGGGCCGCCTCATCGAGCCGGGCGAGGTGGCGGGCGCGGTCGCCTACCTGGCCTCGGCCGACGCCGCGAACGTCAACGGCACGACCCTCGTCATCGACGGCGGCGCCAGCGCCTGACCGGCCGTCGCGGCGCTGGTCGGGCGCTCGACGGCCCGGTGCTGGAGCGCTGGATGCCGGGCGCGCCCTGGTCGCGCC
>JAFAFZ010000658.1 GCA_023423215.1 Actinomycetes bacterium | reverse complement strand
GTGGGGGTCTCGGGCGGTGTCGGGTGGGAGGGTTCAGGCGGGCCGGGCGCGCACCCCGTCGAGCAGCAGCGACACGATCTCGTCGTCGTCGAGCGGTTCGTCGGGACGCAGGGCGGGGTGGCTGCCGACCAGGGTGAGCCCACGCAGCAGGTGGGCGGCCTGCTCGGGCGTGCGGCGCAGCTGGTCGCGGTCGGGAGCGAACACCGAGACCAGGGCCTCGAGGTCGGGCATGCGCCGGGGCGGGTCGTCGGAGGACGGCGGCGCCGTGCGCGGCGTGACCATCCCCACCGCGGACATCACCTGGAACACGTCCGCCACGCGGCGGCGCAGGATGTCGACCGCAGCGACGAGCCGGGCGTCGAGGGGCAGGTCGGGATCGATCCGCCGCAGCGCCCACTCGGTGGCGGTCGGGTCGAGCGCGGACTGGACCACGGCCTCGAGCAGCGCGTCCTTGTCGGCGAACACGCGGAAGATGGTCCCCTCGGCGACCCCGGCCGCTTCGGCGATCTGGCGGGTGGTGACCTCTCGCCCGTGCTGGAGCACGAGCGGCACCGTGGCCGCGACGATCGCCGCTCGGCGCTCCTCGGGCGGCAGCGCGGCGGCTCGCCCGCGACCTGTTCCGGGGACGCGCTCCGTGGTGGACATGGTCGTCAACCTACCACTGAGTGAGCGCTCACTCACTCACATGTGGAGTAGGCCGTTCGAACCGTTCGCACCGCAGCGATGTCGGATGAACCTTCATGTCACGCCCCGGCGCTCCGATAGAGCAGATGTGAGAGAGGTAGGGGAGTCCTCGCGGGGACAGGTCGCGCGGCGGCTGGCATCGACGGCCGTCTACGCCGCGGGACCGGTGGCCATCCTGGCGCTGTTCTGGTTGCAGCAGGAGGGGCTCGTCGCGTCGACGCCCATCTGGCTGCTGGTCGTGGTCATCCTCGGATCAGGTGTGTTGAACCTGGTCGGCACGGCGTGGTTCATGGCGAAGCCCACCTCGGAGCTCCGCGTGCAGGTGAGGGTCGCGATCTCGGTCCTGACCACCGGCACCGTCATCTACCTGGCCGGATGGGGTCCGGTGCTGCTCATCGGCTTCGCCCTCGGTTCCGCCGAGCTGCTGCGCGTCATCGGGCCACGCTCGATCCGACCGAACGTCATCTGGAACTGGATCGCCATCGCCGCGGGCGAGACCGCGATCGTGCTCGGGTGGGCGCCGACGATGATCCCGGTCGGACTCGGGCACGCCATCGCCGTCACCGGTGGCATCTGCCTGATGATCCTGACCGACGTGCTCGGTCGCAGCGCACGGGCCGCCGCGGACGCCGAGGAGGAGGTGCGCCAGCGCAGCGTCTACTTCGAGGACCTCGTCGAGCGGGCCTCGGACATCATCGGCGTGATCTGCGCGGACGGCACGGTCACCTCGGTCAGCCCGGCCGTCGAGCGGGTGCTCGGCTACACCGCGGACGAGGTCGAGGGCCACCCGATCGCCGAGTTCCTGGATGGGCGCCAGGTGGGCGGGCTGGACGGATTGCTCGCCGCGGTCCTGGCCGAGCGGGGCACACCGACGACGATCGAGATCGGGCTGGCGCACCGGGACGGCTCGCAGCGCCGCATCATCGCGACGCTCACCTGCCCGAACGAGTCGTGGAACGACTACATCATCATGAACCTCCACGACGTCACGACCCAGCGTGAGCTCGAGGACCTGCTGCGCCACGACGCGCGGCACGACCACCTGACCGGGCTGCTGAACCGCGCCGCCTTCGGCGAGATGGCCGCACGCGCCGCCGGCTCGGCCGCGCGCAAGGGCCAGTCGGTCGGCATGCTCTACATCGACCTGGACGGCTTCAAGCAGATCAACGACTCGATGGGACACGAGACCGGCGACCGGGTGCTGATCGAGACCGCCGCCCGGCTCGCGGGCTGCCTGCGCGACGGCGAGGTCGTCGCGCGCCTCGGCGGCGACGAGTTCGCGGTGCTGGTCCGCGCGATCGACGACCCGTCGACCGCGATCGAGATCGCCGAGCGCATCCTCGACGCCGTCTCCCTGCCGATCCCCAGCCTGCGCGACGACGTGCGGGTCGGGGCGAGCATCGGCATCGCCGTGCGGAGCACCGACGGCATCGAGATCTCGACGCTCATGCGGGAGGCCGACGCCGCGATGTACAACGCCAAGCGCAACGGCCGCGCCCGCTGGGAGCTCTGCGACCCGATCTCGTAGCGCTGCGGCGGGCACGGAGCGGGCTGCCAGACTGCCCGGGTGCCCGACCTCGACTGCCCCTGCGGCTCCGGCTCGACCTACGACGACTGCTGCGGTCCGCTGCACCGCCGCGCACGGGAGGCGACCACCGCCGAGCAGCTGATGCGCTCGCGCTACAGCGCCTACGTCGTCGGCGACGGGGCGCACCTCGTGCGCACCTGGCACCCCGAGCACCGGCCCGACCAGCTGGTGCTGGACGGCGGCGAGCAGTGGCTCGGACTCGAGGTGCTGCGCGCTCGTGACGGCGGGCCGGACGACGAACGCGGCGTCGTCGAGTTCCGTGCCAGGTTCCGCCGCGGCGGCCTGGACCACACGCTGCACGAGGTGAGTCGCTTCGTGCGCCTGCCGGACGACGCCGACGCCGGTGGCCCGCGCGAGGGCCGCTGGGTGTACCTG
>JAFAFZ010000627.1 GCA_023423215.1 Actinomycetes bacterium | reverse complement strand
GGCGAGGCTTCGGGCTGTGCCGCTGGCGAGCCTTCGGCCGCGGCGGGGATCGCCCGCGTCGCGACCAGTGCCGCGGCGATGAGCGGCAGGTTGATGAGGAACGCCCAGCGCCAGCCCGGCCCGTCGACGAGCCAGCCGCCGACGAGCGGACCGATGGCGCCCGCGATGCCGCCCAGACCCGACCACGCGCCGACGGCGGCGGCGCGGTCGTCCTCGACGTAGGTGGACTGCGTCAGCGCCAGGGACGTCGGCGTCAGCAACGAGGCACCGGCGCCCTGCAGCAGGCGGGCGAGGATCAGCAACGGCAGCGACGGGGCCAGCGCGCACGCCAGCGACGCCAGGCCGAACCAGACCGCGCCCAGCCGGAAGATCCGGCGGCGGCCGTAGCGGTCACCCAGGGCGCCGCCCAGCAGGATGAACGAGGCCAGCGTCAGCAGGTAGCCGGTCACCACCCACTGGAGCCCGCCCAGGTCGCCGCCGAACTCCTCGCCGATGTGGGGGAGCGCGACGTTCGCGACGGTGCTGTCGAGCAGGGCCGACGAGCTGGCCAGCACCGTCGCCGCCAGCGCGATCCGTCCCGGCCCGGAGTGCAGGCGCAGCAGCCCAGCACCACCCGACTGCGTCTGTGCGGCGTCGACGGTCACGGCCACCCCTCCGGCCCGGCGTGGGCCCTGACGGACGGTACCTCTCGCAGCCGGCGATCAGCGGGGATCGACGCGGTCGGCGAGGCCCTCCGCGACGCGCCCGCCCAGGTGCAGCACCCGGGCCACGCCCCGCACCGCCAGTCCGGTCAGGTGCATCGGCAGGGCCAGGGCGACCGAGGTGCGGAGACCGGGCTGCTCGACCACGACCGGTCCGTCGTTGGCGCCGTGGTCGACCGGACGGTCGGCGCCGACACCCGCCGGCCGTGCCCCGGCGACGCGGGGCAGGTCGATGACGAGCGGACCGTCGGCCGTCTCGTCCCCCTCGTCCGGTCCGCCCTCGAGGCCGTCGCGGAACCGGGCGACGAACTCGTCGGGATCGGGGCGGTCCTGCTCGTGCTCCGGGTGGTGGCCGGGGCGGTTGTCCTCCGGAACGGGGCCCGACGCTCGGTCGCCGTCGGACAGCGGATGACCCGAGCCGGGTCGCTGCGACGCCGTCGTGGCGCCGCCTCGGCGGAGGTCGGTGGGCTGGTCACGGGACATGGGCGACTCCTCGTCCGGCGGATGCGACCGCGCCCCGGTACCCCTCGCCCGGTGCGGGGAAACGGGCGGTTGCTGCGTGCCAGGATGGCTCGATGTCTCCGACGCCGTGGTGGCGCGACGCCGTCATCTACCAGGTCTACCCGCGCAGCTTCGCCGATGCCGACGGTGACGGGGTCGGCGACCTGCCCGGCGTGCTCGCCCACCTGGACGAGCTCGTCGCCCTGGGCGTGGACGCGCTCTGGCTCAACCCGTTCTACGTCTCGCCGCAGGCGGACGCCGGCTACGACGTCGCGGACCACCGGCAGGTCGATCCCGTCTTCGGCGAGCTGTCCGATGCCGTCGCGCTGCTCGACGCCGCACACGAACGAGGCCTCCGGGTGCTCTTCGACCTCGTCCCGAACCACACCTCGGACCAACACCCCTGGTTCCGCGACGCGCTCGACGCCCGGCCCGGGTCACCCGAGCGGGCCCGCTACCTGTTCCGTCCGGGGCGCGGGGCCGACGGTGCGGAGCCGCCGAACGACTGGTGCAGCGTGTTCGGTGGCCCGGCCTGGCGGCGGGTTCCGGACGGGGAGTGGTACCTGCACCTGTTCGCGCCCGAGCAGCCCGACCTGGACTGGACGAACCCCGAGGTCCACGCCGAGTTCGAGTCGATCCTGCGGCACTGGTTCGACCTCGGCGTCGACGGCTTCCGCATCGACGTCGCGCACGGGCTGGCGAAGGATCCCGACATGCCCGACCTGGCGGGTCGGTTCCCGAGCGGCGGCATGGCGCCGCTCGGCCACCCGCACTGGGACCAGGACGAGGTGCACGACGTCTACCGGGCGTGGCGCCGGATCGGCGATGCGTACCCCGTGCCGCGGGTCTTCGTGGCCGAGGCGTACCTGGCGAGCCCCGAGCGGCTGGCGAACTACGTGCGCCCGGACGAGCTGCAGACCGCGTTCAACTTCGGCTTCCTGCTCGCGCCGTGGGACGCGACGGCGCTGCGCTCCGAGATCGACGCCAGCATCGCGAGCCACGAGGCGGTCGGCGCGACGCCGACCTGGGTGCTGTCCAACCACGACGTCGTGCGTCACGTGACCCGCTACGGCGGCGGCGCCGTCGGGCTGCGGCGCGCCCGTGCCGCACTGCTGATGATGCTGGCCCTGCCCGGCTCGGCCTACCTGTACCAGGGGGAGGAGCTCGGCCTGGCGGAGGTCGAGGACCTGCCGGACGAGGTGCTGGCCGACCCGACGTTCCTGCGGTCCGGGGGCGCCGAGCGCGGCCGGGACGGCTGTCGCGTCCCCCTGCCGTGGTCGGGTGATCGTCCGACGTTCGGCTTCTCGCCGACCGACCAGTCGTGGTTGCCCCAACCGCCCTCCTGGGCGTCGCTCACCCGCGAGGTCCAGCTCGGGGTGCCGGGCTCGACGCTCGAGCTGTACCGCAGCGCGCTCCGCCGTCGGGGCGAGCTGATCGAGCTCGGCGCCGACCCGGCGTTCCCGTTGGTGTGGCACGACGCGCCGCCCGGGGTGCTCGACTGGTCCCGCGGCGACGTGCGCTGCGTCGTGAACCTCGGCGAGGAGCCGGTCGCCGCGCCCGCCACCGCGACCGAGCTCCTGCTCTCGAGCGACGGCCGCGAAGGTCTGGACGGTCCAGAGGTCGCGACCTCGATGGTCCAGCCCGACGCCGCCGCCTGGTTCCGCTGCTGAGGTCGGGTTTCGTCCGGGCGCGGCCGGGGGTACCGCCCGGTCGTTGACATGTGTCACACCCCGGTGTGTGATGGGTCGGCACGTTCGAGGGGGTCTCGGGTGTCCAGGTCACGGTTCCCAGCTCAGCGGCGGAGTCGGAAGGTGGGCCTCGCGGTGCTCGCCGTGCTGCTGGTCGCCGGGCTCACCGCGTGCGGCGGGGACGACGACGCCGCTCCGGTCCTGATCTGGTACACGAACCCGGACAACGGCGGGCAGCGCACGCTGGCCCAGCAGTGCTCGGACGCCTCGGACGGGGCCTACCGCATCCAGACGCAGATCCTGCCGAACGACGCCGACGCGCAGCGCGAGCAGCTCGTGCGACGGCTCGCAGCGGGTGACTCGTCGGTCGACCTCATGAGCCTGGACCCGGTGTTCGTCGCCGAGTTCGCCAACGCCGGCTACCTGCTGCCGATCACGGACCCCGAGGACGTCGAGGAGCTGACCGAGGGGGTGCTCGAAGCGCCGCTGCTCACCGCGTACTGGGAGGACGAGCTCGTCGCGACGCCGTTCTGGGCCAACACGCAGCTGCTCTGGTACCGGAAGTCCGCCGCCGCGGCCGCGGGGGTCGACCCCGAGGCCGAGGGCTTCACCTGGGACCAGATGATCGACGCCGCCGAGTCCCAGGACCTGCGCATCGGGCTGCAGGGCCGCCGCTACGAGGGCTACATGGTCTGGATCAACGCGCTGATCGAGTCGGGTGGCGGGCAGATCATCTCCGACGCCGACCAGGGAGCGGACGCGACGCCCACGGTGGCGTCGCCCGCGGGTGACCGGGCGGCGGACATCGTCGGTCGGCTCGCACGGTCGTCGGCCGCCCCACCCGACCTGTCGACCTCGTCCGAGGAGGAGGCCCGCACGCTGTTCCAGAGCGACCGTGGCGCCTACATGGTGAACTGGCCGTACGTGTACCAGGCCGCGAAGGATGCGGTGGAGACCGGCGCGATCGACCAGTCCGTCGTCGACGACATCGGCTGGGCCCGCTACCCACGCGTCGAGGCCGACCTCGAGAGCGCTCCGCCGCTCGGCGGCATCGACCTGGGCATCGGCAACTTCACGACGCACCCCGACGAGGCGCTCGCCGCGGTGAAGTGCATCACCTCGCTCGAGAGCAACGTGCAGTACATGGTCGAGGCCGGCAACCCGGCCGCGCGGTCCGCCGCCTACGACGACCCGGCGGTCATCGAGGCCTTCCCGATGGCGGACCTGATCCGCGAGTCGATCAACAGCGCCGGGCCACGGCCCATCACGCCGTACTACGGCGACGTGTCGACGTCGGTGCAGCGCACGTGGCACCCGTCGACCTCGGTCCGATCGCCGGAGACCCCCGAGCGGACCGACACCTACATGTCCGAGGTGCTCCAGGGGGAGCGGCTGCTGTGAGGAGGGACACGTGACCGCGACGACGACACCCGCGTCCGCGCCGGCCCCGGCCGCGGCGTCCCGGGGGGCGGCGAAGGCTTCGGACCGGGCGCGCAGCGAACGACGGCTCGGGCTGCGGTTGAGCGCCCCCGCGTTCCTGGTGATGATCCTGGTGACGGCCTACCCCCTGGTCTACGCCGTGGTGCTGTCCTTCTACCGCTACCGCCTCACGGACCCCGAGGGCCGCGAGTTCGTCGGGCTGCAGAACTACGTCACGGTGCTGACCGATCCGGTGTGGTGGTCGGCGGTGGTCACGACGCTGGTCATCACCGCGGCCAGCGTCGCCATCGAGCTGGTCCTCGGCTTCGGGTTCGCGTGGGTGATGTACCGCATCGTCCGAGGTCGCTCCTTCGTGCGCACGGCGATCCTGGTGCCCTACGGGATCATCACCGTCGTCTCGGCGTTCGTCTGGCGCTACGCCTTCCAGCTCGACTCCGGCTTCGTGAACCAGTGGTTCGGCCTGGGCGAGTTCAACTGGTTCGGCGACCGCTGGTCGAGCCTCTTCGTCATCACGCTGTCCGAGATCTGGAAGACGACCCCGTTCATCTCGCTGCTCCTGCTGGCCGGCCTGGTGCAGGTGCCCGAAGAGCTGCTCGAGGCGGCGAAGGTCGACGGCGCGACGGCCTGGCAGCGACTCTGGAAGGTCGTCCTGCCCAACATGAAGGCGGCGATCATGGTCGCCGTCCTGTTCCGCACGCTCGATGCCTGGCGCATCTTCGACAACCCGTTCGTCATGACCAACGGCGCGAACGACACCGAGACGCTGTCGTTCCTGGCCTACCGCCAGAACGTGACGCTGGTGAACCTCGGCGCGGGCTCGGCGATCTCGGTGCTGCTGTTCTTCACCGTCGTCGCCATCGCCTTCGTGTTCATCAAGGGGTTCAAGACGGACCTGTCGCAGGTCAGGGGGGACAGCTGATGGACGGCCGACGCACCAGCAACTGGTGGACCTTCTGGGGCCTGCTCATCCTGGCGTGGGCCGCGTTCCCGCTGCTGTGGATGGTGTCGCTCTCGTTCAAGAGCCCCGACACCTTCCGCGAGGGGACGCCGACGTTCTTCCCGAAGGAGTGGACCTGGTCCAACTTCAGCTCGGTGTTCCGCGACGAGCTCTTCACCTCGGCGCTGCGGAACTCCTTCGGCATCGCCGTCATCGCGACCCTGCTGTCGGTCATCGTCGCGATGTTCGCCGCCTACGCGATCGCCCGACTCGAGTTCCCCGGCAAGAAGCTGCTGCTGTCGATGGCGCTGGCCATCGCCATGTTCCCGCAGGCGGCGCTCGTCGGTCCGCTCTTCAACATGTGGCGAGGCCTGGGCATCTACGACACCTGGATCGGGCTCATCATCCCGTACCTGACCTTCGCCCTGCCGCTGTCGATCTGGACGATGTCGGCGTTCTTCCGTCAGATCCCCTGGGAGATGGAGCAGGCCGCGCAGGTGGACGG
>JAFAFZ010000607.1 GCA_023423215.1 Actinomycetes bacterium | reverse complement strand
ACGCGGCGGCGTGGTCGACACCGAGGCGCTCCTGGCCGAGCTCCGTTCGGGTCGGCTGCGCGCCGCGCTCGCCGTCACCGCCCCCGAGCCGCTGCCGCAGGACCACCCGCTGTGGGACGCGCCCGGCCTGCTGATCACGCCGCACGTCGGCGGCAGCACCCCCGGCGCCACCGGACGTGCGCTCGGTGTGCTCGCCGCGGAGCTCGCCCGCTTCGTCGCCGGCGAGGACCTGCGCAACGTGCAGGACACCGACCCGCCCACCACCTGACCCCCGCACCTCGATCCCCGAGCGGGCGCCACCGTTGCGAAGCCCGCACCCCAAGGAGCCGACATGGCCGTGACCTCGACCGAGTACGAGACCACCCCGGACGACGCCGCCGGCGACGGGTCGGCTGGCCCGCGGCTGTTCGTCGTGTTCCTCGGCGGGGACCTCCCCGACGGCCGCATCGGCGAGGACCACGAGGTCGTGTTCGTCGCCGCCGACGACCTGAAGTCCGCCCGCACTGCGGCGAAGCGCAAGTGGCGCGGCAGCGGCCGCGCGCACATCGACGCGGCCGCCGAGGTGGGCGCGGTCGACGGCTACCAGGTGCGGCTGGTGCCTGCCGGTGACGCCGCGGGTGACGACGTCGCGGTCGACAGCACCTACGTGCGCTGAGCGGGGAACTGCCGAGCCGAGCGCCACGGGCGTTCGGTACCGTCCGGAGATGACCGCCACTCCCGATGGCCCCGCCGTCCCGGACTCACCCAGCAGCACCGTGCGACGAGAGGCGCACCGCGCCGCGTACGACCGGGAGACGATCCACCGGGTGCTCGACGCGGCGTCCCTCGCGCACGTCGGCCTGGTCGCCGCGGACGGCCGGCCCGTCGTCATCCCGACCCTGTACGGGCGCGACGGCGACGTGCTCTACCTGCACGGCTCGGTCGCCAGCCGCCTGGTCCGCACCCTGGCCACGGGCGTGCCGTGCTCGGTCGAGGTCACCCTGGTCGACGGGTTGGTGCTCGCCCGCTCGGCGTTCCTCCACTCGATGAACTACCGGTCGGTCGTCGTGCTCGGCACGGCGCGCCGGATCGAGGGCGACGAGGCGCTGCACGGGTTGCGCACGATCAGCGAGCACCTGCTGCCGGGACGGTGGGACGAGGTCCGCGCACCGGACCGCGTCGAGCTGCGCCAGACCGCGGTGCTGGCGGTCGACATCGAGGAGGCCTCGGCGAAGATCCGCAGCGGCGGTCCCTCCGAGGAGCCGGACGAGGACCTGCTGCTCGACGTGTGGGCGGGCGAGCTGCCGGTCGTGACGTCGTGGGGCGCGCCCGTGCCCGCGTCGGACCTGCGCGAGGACGTCACCCCCTCGGCAGCGCTCGCGCGCCTGCTCGGCTGACGCACCCCTCGGCGGCAGCCTCAGCGGCGGCGGGGGCCGCGTCGCCGGCGAGCCCCGGAGGCGGGTCGCGACGCGTCGACGCTGACGGCGGTGGCACCGTCGAGGTCGAAGGCCCAGCGCTCGCCCTCACGGCGCACCCGGGCGATCGGGCAGTCCGGCACCGCGCGGTCGGTGATGGCCACGGGCCGCATGCCGAGCCGGTCGGCCTTGCGGGCGATCGACGCGATGAACGCGACGTGGCCCTCCTTCGTGCCGGCGGGCGCGAGCACGACCATCTGGTGGTTGATCCAGTCGTCGAGCCGCTCCTGCTCGTCCGCCGGCAGCGCCCACTTGAGCGCGGGGTCCCCGACGATCGCGATGACGGCGCCCGGCTCCGAGCGGCGCAGGTCGCTGATGGCGGACTCGAGCTGGGCGAGCGACGGCGTGACCCGGCGCCAGCCCGCCACCGTGTCGGCGTCGACGATCACGACGCGGACGCCGGTGAGGGGAGCGGTCATCGGGTTCGAACACTAGGGGCGACTCGAGTGGCCCGTGTGCCACCGGACACGCAGGTTTCGGCCGCTCCGGGCACGGGTACGCGCGGCAGATGCCGACGACGACCGAATCCCTGAACGCCGTTCGACGTGAGGACCCAACGCTCCGCTCCCGGGGCGCCGTCGGCGGCGTCGACGAGGCGCAGATCGTGGACTGGCTGCGGGAGTACCGCACCACCGGCGACCGGGAGCTGCGCAACCGGGTCGTCGAGGCCACCCTGCACATCGCCGACTACCACGTGCGCCGCTTCTCCCGCTCGGTCGGCGTGACGACCGACGACCTGCGTCAGACGGCGCTCATGGCGATCATCCACGCCGTCGAGCGGTTCGACCCCGACAAGGGCGTGTCGCTGCGCACCTTCGCCTCCCGCACCATCGAGGGCGAGCTGAAGCGCTACCTCCGCGATCGCTCGTGGACCGTGCGCCCGCCCCGCCGCGTGCAGGAGCTGCACCTGCAGATCCGCCGCAGCACCGAGGAGATGTCGCACCGCCTGGGACGGCCGGCCACCATCGCCGAGCTCTCCCACGAGCTGGACCTGCACGAGGACCAGCTGCTCGAGGGCATGGGCGCCGAGCACGCACGCAGCCCGGAGCGCCTGGACGCCCCCGGCTCGTCCGAGTCGCCGACCCCGCGCAGCGAGCGCCTCGGCGGCGTGGATCCCCGCTACTCGACGGTCGATGAGCGCGTCGTGCTGGGCCACGCGCTCTCGCGCCTGGACCGTCGCGAGCAGGAGGTGCTGCACCTGCGCTTCGTCGAGGAGCTCAGCCAGCCCGAGATCGCCGAGCAGGTCGGCGTCTCGCAGTCCTACGTGTCGCGCATCCTGCGCGGCAGCCTGCTGCGGCTGCGCGTCGAGCTCGCCGCCGGCTGACCCGACGATCGCGCGCTGCGGGGCGAGCCACCGCGGCGCTGCGGCGCTTCGCAGCGTCGGGGCGTCGGTGCGTCCGTGTCAGTCGGGGAGGCGCTGCTCGACCAGCTCGGGCTGGTGGGGCGTCGGCTGGACCGAGCTGGACGGGAAGTCCGACAGCTCGCCGACCGGCTCCGCGTCCCAGTGCGAGAACGTGAGCGGCGAGCGGGCGTAGGCCAGCAGCAGCCGGCACAGCGCCACGATGCCGTCCAGGTGGCAGCGCTCGTGGCCGTGCGTCGCGTCGACGCCCACCCCGACGAGCGCAGCACGCGTCGCCGCGCCCGCCGCGAGCGCGGCGGCCGCGTCGGAGCGGTAGTGGTCGAACACGTCGCGCCGGTGCGGGATGTCGTGGCGACGGCACAGGGCCAGCAGCCGTCGGCTCAGGTGGTAGTCGAACGGGCCGCTCGAGTCCTGCATGCCGATCGTGACCATGTCCTCTCGCGACTCCTGGCCGGGCGCGACGACCGCTGTGTCGATCGAGACGAGCTCGGCGACGTCGCCGTCCAGCCCGTGCGACGCGCCGTGGCCCACCTCTTCGGAGACGGTGATGAGCACGTGCAGCGGCACCTCGACCTCGAGGCGCTGCTCGCCGAGGACCGCCAGCATCTCGAGGAGCGCGGCCAGCGCGGCCTTGTCGTCCAGGTGCCGCGCCACGACGAACCCGGACGGCGTGATCGTGGGCTGGGAGTGGAACGCGACGTGGTCGCCCACCTGGATGCCGAGGGCGCGCACGTCCGCGTCGCTCTGGACGCGCTCGTCGATGCGCAGCTCGACGTGGTCCCAGCCGATCCCCTGGGTGTCGACCTCGTCGCCCCATCGGTGGCCGCTCGCCTTGAGCGGCACGATCGTGCCGGTGCAGGTCACGCCCGGGTCGTCGGTGAAGACGGTGACGCGTGCGCCCTCGGCGAACCGTGCGCTGTGCGTGCCGACCTGGGCGAGCTTGAGCCGCCCGGACGGCTTGATCTCGCGCACCACCATCCCGATGGTGTCGGCGTGCGCGACCATCGCCCGAGCCGGACCCTCGGGGTCGCCGGGGGGACGGATGGCGATCGCGCCACGGCGGGTCAGCTCGGGCGTCAGGCCCATGTCGACGAGGCGGTCGCCCAGGACCTGCACGACCTCGTCGGTGCGGCCGCTCGGGCTGGGCACCCCGAGCAGGTCCAGCAGCGTCGACCGCAACCGGTCGACGTCGATGCCGTCCAGCTCCCGGCTGCCCGAGCCGAGGTCCTTCGGTCCGGGACCGCCCGATCCGGCGGCCCCTGGTGCGGTGCCGTTCATCGTGCGCGACGGGAGGTCGGGAACAGCAGGTCGACGAAGGCCTCGGCGGTGGGCCGGGGCTCGTGGTTGGCCAGGCCGGGCCGCTCGTTCGCCTCGATGATGACGTACTCGGGACCGGAGACGTCCGGGACGATCAGGTCGATGCCCGTCACGGGGATGCCGATCGCCCGGCTGGCCACGACGGCGGCGTCCGCCAGCGCAGGGTGCAGCTCGTCGGTGACGTCGTGGATCGTGCCGCCGGTGTGCAGGTTCGCGGTGGCCCGGACCAGCACGCGCTCGCCCTCGTCGGGTATCGAGTCCAGGGCCAGGCCCTGGGCGTCGAGCACGTCGCGGGTGAGGTCGTCCACGGGGATCGACGACTCGCCACCGGTCGCCGCAGCGCGACGTCGGCTCTGGGCGTCGATCAGGTCCTCGACCCGGTGTCGTCCGTCGCCGACGACGGTCGCCGGTCGGCGCACCGC
>JAFAFZ010000596.1 GCA_023423215.1 Actinomycetes bacterium | reverse complement strand
AGCACATCGCGAAGTCACTCGTCGAGACGCCCGAGGGCGTGCGCGTCGAGGTCGTCGACGGCAGCGGCCGCACCCAGCTGAACCTCTACGTCGCCGAGGGCGACATGGGTCGCATCATCGGCAAGCGTGGCCGCATGGCCTCGGCGATCCGCACCGTGACGCGGGCGGCCGCCGCCCGTGACGGCGTCGAGATCGACGTCGAGTTCGTCGACTGACGGACGACGTGCCCGAACCCCGCCCGGACCTGCTCGAGGTCGGCCGGGTCACCAAGGCGCACGGCCTCCGCGGCGAGGTCATCGTGTTCCTCGTCTCCGACCGTGAGGAGCGCCTGGCCCGTGGCTCGGTGCTCGACTCGGACCGGGGCCCGCTCGAGGTGGCTGCATCGCGCCGCCACCAGGACCGCTGGATCGTGACCTTCGTCGGCGTCGACTCACGCGAGGGCGCGGAAGCCCTGCGTGGGGTCGTCCTGCGCGCCGAGCCCCTGCCCGGCGGCGACGAGCTGTGGGTGCACGAGCTGATCGGCTGCACCGTGCGCACCCCCGACGGCGTCGAGCGCGGCACGATCGAGTCCGTCATGGACAACCCCGCCGCGGACCTGCTGGTGCTGGACTCCGGCGCCCTGGTGCCGGTGGTCTTCGTCGTGGGCACGCCGAGCGACGGCGTGGTCGTCGTCGACACCCCCGACGGCCTGTTCGAGCTGACCGAGTAGGGCGGGCGACGTGCGCATCGACGTGCTCACGATCTTCCCCGCGATGGTCCGGGACCTCGCGTCGCACAGCCTGATCGGGAAGGCGGGGGAGCAGGGATTGCTCGACCTGCGGGTCCACGACCTGCGCGACGCGACCGACGACGTGCACCGCACCGTCGACGACGCCCCGTTCGGGGGTGGCGCCGGCATGGTGCTCAAGGCGGCACCGGTGTTCGACACGGTCGAGCGCGAGCAGCCGCCGCGTCCGCTGTTCCTCCTGGGACCCGGCGGTCGCCGCCTGGACCAGGCCCTGGCACGTGAGCTGGCGGCCTCCGGCGGCTTCTCGCTGCTGTGCGGCCGCTACGAGGGCATCGATGCACGGGTGCGGGACCACCTCGTGGACGACGAGCTCTCGATCGGCGACTACGTGCTCTCCGGTGGCGAGGTCGCAGCCATGGTGGTCATCGAGGCGGTGGGGCGCCTCGTGCCCGGCGTCATGGGCAACTCGGGGTCGGCGGACGAGGAGTCCTTCTCGACCGGGCTGCTCGAGCACCCGCAGTACACGCGCCCGGCCGAGTACCGCGGGTGGCAGGTGCCCGACGTCCTGCGCTCGGGCGACCACGCCCGCGTAGCCCGCTGGCGCCACGCCCAGGCGCTCTGGAAGACCTTGCGCATCCGCCCGGACCTGATCGAGGCGCGTGGCGGCCTGGACGCGGACGACCGCCGGGTCCTGGACGAGTTCACGTCCCAGGTCGACGCCTCGCCACGCTGGACCGGGTCCCCGGACCCGTTTTCTCCTCCCGGGGCCCAGCCACTAACATCGACGAGCCGTGAACCCGGCGCCCGCCACCCCGAGGCGCCGCTCGAGGAGACCTGACATGAACCCCACCGACTTCATCGACCAGACCAGCCTGCGAGATGACGTGCCCGACTTCGGCGCCGGCGACATGCTGAAGGTGCACGTGAAGGTGGTCGAGGGCAACAAGGAGCGCACCCAGCTGTTCCAGGGCTCGGTCATCCGTCGCCAGGGCGGCGGCCTCCAGGAGACCTTCACGGTCCGCAAGGTGTCCTACGGCGTCGGCGTCGAGCGGACCTTCCCCGTGCACTCGCCCATCATCGAGAAGAGCGAGCGAGTGAGCCGCGGCGACGTGCGGCGCGCCAAGCTGTACTACCAGCGCGATCGCATCGGCAAGGCCGCCAAGATCAAGGAGCTGCGGGACTGATCCCGCCGGGTCCGCCCTGCGGCGGACCCTCGTGCGCGTCCGGCGCGCACCGCACCGCTTCCCCCCACCGGACCCACCTCGGGAGCCCGCCTCCCGGGATGCTCGGCGCCCAGGGGCGCGTGGGAGCAGGCTCATGGTCGAGCGTCGCTACGACCCGAAGCGCCTCGGCGCCGACGGAGAGGCGCGCGCCGCACGCTGGTACGCCCAGCGCGGCTACGAGGTCCTCGACCGCAACTGGCGCTGCCGTCACGGCGAGCTCGACCTGGTCCTGCGCGGCCACGGCGCCCTCGTGGTCTGCGAGGTGAAGACCCGCAGCACCGACCGGTTCGGCACGCCGTTCGAGGCGGTGGACCTGCGCAAGCAGCGGCGTGTGCGCCAGCTCGCCGGCCTGTGGCTCGAGGCGCACCCGGAGCAGCGGCGGGGTCAGCTGCGCTTCGACGTCGCCGCCGTGCGCGGCGCACGGATCGAGGTGCTCGAGGGTGCCTGGTGACGCCCGGTGTGCTGCGATCGGGCCGGTGTGCCGACCCGCCGGTCAGCGCCGCGGCTCGTGCGTCCGCCGGCGGGACCAGCAGCCGTGGTGCCAGTGGCGGCGCAGGTCGGGCGCCTCGTGGGGCACGGCGACCACGTGCCCGGTGCCGGCGGCGATGTCCCGGTTGCAGCCCGGGCAGACGTAGGACTTGTGGGCCTGGTAGGGCTGCACGCGCCGGACCTCGCAGGGGACGGTCGCGGTGTAGTCGGGCACCGGACGCTCAGCCGAGCAGGGCCCACGCGAGCAGCGCCGCCGCCACGACGAACGCGGACGCGACGAAGACGTAGTCCCACACGGATCGGCGCCGTGTTCGGTGCGGATTGAAGCCCATGCCTCAGTATCGTGCGGCGCATGACCGAGACGCACGACGCCCTCCTCGACGGCGGGCCCGAGCAGGGCGGCGACGCCGACTCCGACGCCCTGATCGACGCGACCGAGGCCCGCCTGCTCGGCTGCCTCCTCGAGAAGGAGCGCACGACGCCCGGCGAGTACCCGCTGACGGCCAACGCCCTGATGCGCGCGTGCAACCAGACCACCTCGCGGCACCCGATCGTCGGCTACGACGAGCGCACCGTCGAGTCGACGCTCGCCGAGCTGAAGACCCGTGGACTGGTCCGGTTCGTGCACAGCCCGTCGAACCGCGCCACGAAGTACCGCCAGGTCGTCACCGAGGCGTGGTCGCTGTCGTCCGAGGACGCGGCGGTGCTCTGCCTGCTGCTCCTGCGCGGACCCCAGACCGGCGGCGAGCTGCGCACCCGCGCCGAGCGCCTGCACGCGTTCGACTCGGTCGAACAGGTCGAGGCGACGTTGACCTCGCTGGCGGCCCGCACCCCCGCGATGGTGCTCGGCCTCGAGCGGGCGCCCGGCCGGAAGGAGCGACGCTGGGTCCAGGTCCTCACCGGTGCGCCCTCGGCCGAGGAGCTCGCCGCCGGACCGGCCACGCCGCGCGCACCCCGCGCCGGCGCCGACCCGGAGCTGCTCGCACGCCTGGACGCCCAGGAGCACCGCATCGACCAGCTGGAATCCACCGTCGCCCACCTGCGGTCGGTGCTCGAGGACCTGGCCGGTCCGCTCGATCAGTAGGCGTCGTCCGGCTTGATCCGCTCGAGCGTCCTGCCGACCACGAAGCCGATCGGGATCCAGCTGATGAGCATCACCCACGGGTGGATGAACGACAGCGGGATCGTGACCAGGAACATGATCGCCGGCTCGATCGAGTCGATCACCTGCCAGCGGTAGGCCCGCTCGCTCAGCCGTGCGCGCATCAGGTGGGTACGGTGTGCGTGCGCCAGCAGCAGCGTCTCGCTCGTGCTGACGAACGCCAGGTTGATCGCGAAGAGCACCCCGCTGGTGGGGTTCTCGACGTACTCACCGACCAGCGAGGTGGGGAACGGCAGGAACGCGACGCCGGCCAGGTTCAGCGCCGTCAGCGACAGGTAGCGCGGGTCGACCCGCACGATGCTGGTGAAGAAGCTGTGGTTCGCCACCCAGTAGCGCGAGATCAGGATGAAGGCGACGCCGAACGACACGAACTTCGGCGTGAGGTCGCCCAGCGCGCTCCACATCACGCCCGGCGCGTCGGGGTCGCCGACCATCTGGGGCAGGTGGAGGTCCAGGACGAGCAGGGTCAACGCGATGGCGTAGACGGCGTCGGTGAAGAACACGACGCGGCCGAACTCCGGCTCCTCCCCCCGGCGCCACGTGAGCTGCTTGCGGCTGCGGGCGCTGGCGTTCGGTGACGGGCCCGACGTCGACTCGTCGCCGGCCGGTTCTCCGGCGTGCTCCGACACGGCGTCAGCGCCGCGTGCCGACCGGCGGCAGCGTCGACCAGGGGAAGTTGATCCACCGATCGGTGTGCTTCCACACGTAGTCCGGGTGCACGACCGAACGCGTCTTCTCGTACAGCACGAGCGAGCGCAGCTCGCTCACC
>JAFAFZ010000540.1 GCA_023423215.1 Actinomycetes bacterium | reverse complement strand
GAGCGGGGGAGCAGGGCGACGTGGTCGGCCCCGACGGCGTCGACGACGGCGGTGTCCCGGGCACCGGTGCGCAGGACCAGCGTCACCCGCTGGCCGACGGCGGCGTCCAGCGCGGCGGGCAGGGTCGTCAGCTCGTCGCGCTGCTGTCGCTGCCAGCGCACGCGTCGACGTGCCGCCACGGCCTCGTCGCCGCGCCGGTCCGCGACGAAGCGATCCGCTCCGTCGACCCAGTGAATGTCGGCGCCGCCGACGGGTACGTCACCGGGAAACCCGCCCCCGGGATCCTCCACCTCCACCACTACACTCTGGCCTGCAATGGAACGCCCCGACACCCCTGGAACCGTCGAGTCCGCGAGCGGCGGCACGGCGACCGCCACCGACGACTCGCTGCGGACGCTGGTGCGGGTGCCCGGCAACCACCTCATGACCGATCTGCTCGGCACCCGTGACGAGCTGCTGGACCTGGTCGAGGACGCCTTCCCCGCCGTCGCGATCATCGCCCGCGGCAACGAGATCACCATCACCGGCCCCGGCGCGGACCGCGTCGGTCGCCTCTTCGAGGAGCTGGTCGTGCTGCTCGAGCGTGGCCACCGCCTCGAGCCCGCCCTGGTGCGCCGCACGATCGAGATGATCAACGCGGACGAGCGGCCGTCCGAGGTGCTCACCGCCGAGCTGCTGCGCACGTACCGGGGCGGTCGGGTGCGCCCGAAGACCTCGGGCCAGAAGCGCTACGTCGACGCCATCGGCGCCAACACCGTGACCTTCGGCGTCGGCCCCGCCGGCACCGGCAAGTCATGGCTCGCCGTCGCCATGGCCGTGCAGGCCCTCCAGGCGAAGGAGGTCGAGCGCATCGTCCTGACCCGCCCGGCCGTCGAGGCGGGCGAGCGCCTGGGCTTCCTGCCCGGCGACCTCATGGCGAAGATCGACCCCTACCTGCGGCCGCTCTACGACGCGCTGCACGACATGGTCGGCGCCGAGGGTGCGCAGAAGCTCATCGAGCGCGGCATCGTCGAGGTCGCCCCGCTCGCGTTCATGCGCGGCCGCACGCTCAACAGCTCCTTCATCATCCTGGACGAGGCGCAGAACACCACGCCCGAGCAGATGAAGATGTTCCTGACCCGCATCGGGTTCGGGTCCAAGGCCGTCGTCACCGGCGACGCCACCCAGGTCGACATGCCGCACGGCCGCTCCGGCCTCTCGGGCCTCGAGTCCATGCTCGGCACGATCGACGGCGTCGCGTTCGTCCGGCTCACCGGGTCCGACGTCGTGCGCCACCGCATCGTGCAGGAGATCGTCAACGCGTACGACCGTCGCGACGCCGCACGCAGCGCGGCGCGCCACCCCGACGCCGCCCCCGCGGACGGCGCAGGGGACGCGGCCGCCGACCACCGATGAACGGCGAACCCTCGTCGGTCGAGTCCTCGCAGGCGGCCACGGAGCTCGGCCCCGAGGACGACGACCCCTCGAGTAGACCCCACGTCGCAACCGGCGACGACCGCGAGATCGCGGACCCCGAGGTCGACCTGGACGCGCTCGCCGAGCTGCTCTCCCGCGTGCTCGCGAGCGAGGGCGTCGCCGCGCACGCCGAGGCGTCGCTGACCCTCGTCGATCCCGGACCGATCGCCCGGCTCAAGGTCGAGCACCTGGACGGCGACGGCGCCGCGACCGACGTGCTGAGCTTCCCGATCGACGGCCTGGACGGCGACGAGACGTCGTGGATGGTGGGCGACGTCGTGCTCTGCCCGTCGGTCGCCGCCGCGCAGGCCGACGGCCACGCCGGCTCCGTGGCGGACGAGCTGGCGCTGCTGGTCGTGCACGGCGGGCTGCACCTGACCGGCTGGGATCACGCGGACGGCCAGGAGCGTCGGGCAATGTGGAGTCGTGAGCGAGAGCTGATGGACGAGCTGCACGGCCCGACCGCCCGCGACCCCTGGACCGAGGCGACCTGATGCACACCCCGCAGCTGGCCCGCGACCAATCATCGGTCGGGCCGAGGAGAGGTACCGAGTACCGATGACCACCGTCGACATCGTCCTGCTCGTCGTGGTGCTGATCATGACGCTCACCGCGGCCGTGCTGGCCCTGGCCGAGACGTCGATCACCCGCATGAGCCGCTCGCGTGCCGCCGCGCTCGCGCAGAAGGACCCGAAGGGCGGCGGGCGCGTGCTGCGCATCGTCGAGAACCTGGAACGGGACCTGAACTCGATCTACCTCTCGGTCAACATCGTCCAGACGATCCAGTCGGCCCTCGTCGGTGTGCTCGCCGCCAGCCTGTTCGGCGCTCTCGGCGTCGCGATCGGCATCGTCGTCAACGTGCTCGTGCTGTTCGTCATCGCCGAGGCCGCCCCGAAGACGTGGGCGCTCCAGCACACGGAACGTGCGGCGCTGCTGACCGCCCCCCTGGTCGAGTTCGCCGGCTGGATCCTGCGCTGGCCGGCGCGTGCGCTCATCGGCGTCGCCAACATCATCCTGCCGGGCAAGGGCTTGAAGAAGGGCCCGTTCGTCACCGAGGAGGAGATCCTCGCCCTGGCCGAAGAGGCCGCCGAGCACTCGGTCATCGAGGAGTCCGAGCGTGAGCTCATCGAGTCGATCATCAACTTCGGCGACACCGTCGCGCGGGAGATCATGGTGCCGCGCACCGACATGGCGACGATCGGTGCCAGCGCGACCGTGTCCGAGCTGATCGACATGGCGATCGACAAGGGCCTGTCGCGCTTCCCGGTCTACGGCGAGAACACCGACGACATCGAGGGTGTCGTCTACGTCAAGGACGCCATGCGCTGCGAGCGGGAGGGCGGCGGCGGACGCTCGGTCATGGACCTGATCCGTCCGGCGCTGTTCGTGCCCGAGACGAAGCAGGTCGCGGACCTGCTGGCCGAGATGCAGGCGAGCCACAACCACCTGGCGATCGTCGTCGACGAGTACGGCGGCACCGCGGGTCTGGCCACGCTCGAGGACCTGCTCGAGGAGCTCGTGGGCGAGATCCACGACGAGTTCGACGACGACATCCCCCTCGTCGAGCAGCTCCCGAACGGTGACGTGCTCGTGAACGCGACGATCAACGTGGACGACATCAACGACGAGCTCGACCTGGAGCTGCCCGAGGGCAACTGGGACTCGCTCGGCGGGCTGGTCTTCGGACTGCTCGGCCGCGTCCCGGTCGCCGGCGACAGCGTCGAGACCGAGGGCGCACGCATCATCGTCGAGCGCGTCGACGGCCGGCGAGTGGTGCGCGTGCGCCTCGTCCGCCTCGAGCCAGCCGAAGAGAGCGACGAGGTCACCGCGTGAGCGGCGACCACGAACGGTCCGAGCCCGACGACGTCGACGCGATCGACGAGGTCGAAGACGTGTCGGCCACCGACGACGAGGCCTCCGACGACGAGCCGGCCGACGACGAGTCCCCGGCGAACGATCTGGACGCGATGCTCGCCGCGGCGGGCATGACCTCGTCGCTGGCCGACGTGCCCGAGGGGTTCCGCTCGGGGTTCGTGACGCTCGTCGGCCGGCCGAACGTCGGCAAGTCGACGCTCGTCAACCAGATCCTCGGCCAGAAGGTGTCGATCGTCTCGGACAAGCCGCAGACGACCCGCCACCAGATCCGCGGCGTCTACAACCGGCCCGACGCCCAGATCGTGTTCGTCGACACCCCCGGCATCCACCGGCCGCGCACGCTGATGGGGGAGCGGCTCAACGACACCGCCACCGCGTCGCTCGACGGCATCGACGTCGCGTGCCTGCTGATCGAGGCCACCGCGTCCGTCGGCCCCGGTGACCGCTTCATCGCCGAGCGCATGCCGCCCGGCTCGGTGCTCGTGCTGAACAAGACCGACGCCGCCGGCGCCGAGCGCATCATGAGCCAGCTCGCCAAGGCGTCCGAGTTCGACTTCGCCGAGTACTTCCCCATCTCGGCCAAGACGGGCGACGGGGTCGAGGCGTTCGTCGACTACCTGATCTCACGCCTGCCCGAGGGGCCGCGCTGGTACCCCGAGGATGAGGTCACCGACGCGCCCGAGCCGTTCCGCGTCGCCGAGCTCGTGCGCGAGCAGCTGCTGGCCGTCACCCGCGAAGAGCTGCCGCACTCGATCGCGACCCGCGTGTCCGAGTGGGAGTGGCCCCGCATCCGCGTCGAGATCATCGTCGAGCGCGACTCCCAGAAGGGCATCGTGATCGGCAAGAAGGGCGCGGTGCTCAAGGAGGTCGGCATCCGCACGCGACGCCAGCTGCCGCCCGGTGCCTTCCTCGAGCTGCACGTGACGGTCGACAAGGACTGGCAGTCCAAGGCCGCTTCGCTGGAGCGCCTGGGCTACTGACGCAGGCCCGCATGCCGCCAGCCCTGCTCCCTGCCCCATCTGTTCGTCGAGGTACGCCGGATCGGCGTACCTC
>JAFAFZ010000536.1 GCA_023423215.1 Actinomycetes bacterium | reverse complement strand
GAGGTACGCCGGAACGGGGTACCTCGACGAACGAAAGCGGGCACCGACGAACGACGAGACCGGGTCAGGCGCTCGGCGGCATCCAGTGGCCGGAGTTCACCGGCAGCGCGGTGCCGGTGACGCACTTCGCGAGCGGCGACGCGAAGAACACGGCGGCGCCGGCGATCTCGGAGGAGTGCGGCAGGTAGCCGAGCGCCGTCTCGGCGGCGCGCTCGTCGTAGATGTCCTGCCACGTGGCATCGCCGCCACGCTCCTGCGCCTGCCACTCGAAGTAGATCTTGACGCTGTCGCCCCAGATGTAGCCGGGGTGCACCGCGTTGACCCGGATGCCGTACTCGCCGAGCTCGCGGGCGAGGGTCTTGGTGACCGCACCCAGCGCCGCCTTGGAGCCGGCGTAGGACCCGGCCTTCTCCTCGAGCAGGTGGATCGACATGGTGTTGATCATCACGATCCGGGCGTCGCCGGTCCGCTCGGCGGCCTGCTTGAGCAGCGGTAGCACCGCCTGGGTCAGCTGCAGCGTGCCGAAGTAGTTGATGTCGACGGGCCGGCGCCAGCGGTCCAGGTCGGCGTCCTCGAACCTCACGTGCTCGCCGCCGTGGAAGGCGGAGTTCACCAGGATGTCGACCCCCGCGCGGGGCCCGTCCGGACCGTCGCCGCTGCGGCCCGCCGCGGCGTCCTCGGCGGAGAGCTGCGCGACCGCGTCCTTGGCCTCGGCGGCGATGCGTGCGCAGTCCTCGGCCTTGGCGATGTTGCCGTACACCGGGAACGCGCGGCGCCCGAGGGCCTCGATCTCCTCGGCGACGCTCGGGATGTTCTTGTCGGAGCGTGCGACGAGGATGATGTCGGCGCCCTCACGGGCCAGGCCGAGCGAGATGTCCCTGCCCATGCCCGGTCCGATGCCGGTCACGATCGCGGTCTTGCCCTCGAGCATCATCTGGTTGGTCCCCCTGGTGGTTGCGACTGGTCGGTGACCGGCGTCAGGCGCGCACGGTCTGGTTCCACGGGACGTCGCGGTCGAGCGACGGCTCGCGTGGCAGGCCGAGCGCCTGCTCGCCGAGGTTGTTGCGGTGCACCTCTTCCGTGCCGCCGCCGATGCGCGACGCGAACTGGTTGAGGCACTGGTACTGCCAGAAGCCGTCGCCCTCGGCGTCGTGCCAGAGCATGCCCTCGGGGCCCTCCAGGTCGACGGCCAGGTCCACCCGCAGCGACAGCGCACGCGTGAAGAAGTTCTTGAGGAGCGAGCCGTGGAGCGCCAGCTCGTAGCGGCCGGTCATGACCGCCGTCTGGGTGCGCCAGCCCATCCACTTCAGGATCTGCTCGTTCGACCAGACCTTGGCGAGCTCCTGGCGCACGATCGGGTCGTCGGTGCGCCCGACGCGCCGCGCCGTCGAGAGCACCGCGGCGTACGTCGACGCCTGGCCGGCACCCGAGATCATCGAGCTCTCGCTCTTGAGCGTGGTGCGCGTGACCTTCCACCCGCCACCGACCGGTCCGACGACGTTGGCCACCGGGATGCGCACGTCGGAGAGGAACACCTCGTTGAAGTGGGCGACGCCCTGGGCCTGGATCAGCGGGCGGACCTCGATGCCGGGCGACCGCATGTCGACCACGAAGAAGGTCAGTCCCTCGTGCTTCGGCACGTCGGGGTTGGTGCGCGCGACCAGGATGCCGAAGTCCGCGTGCTGGGCGGACGAGGTCCACACCTTCTGGCCGTTGACGACCCACTCGTCGCCGTCGAGCACCGCACGGGTGGCGAGCGCGGACAGGTCCGAACCGGCGCCCGGCTCCGAGAACAGCTGGCACCACGACTCGTCGCCCGAGAGCAGCGGACCGAGGTAGCGCTCCTGCTGCTCGGGGGTGCCGTGCTGCATCAGCGTCGGCCCGACGAGCGCCTGGGCCGCGGTGATGAACCCGGCCGTCGTGTCGTACTTCGCGAGCTCCTGGCCCCAGACGATCTGGTGTGCGGCGCTCAGGCCGCGCCCGCCGAACTTCGTCGGCCAGGTCAACCCGGCCCAGCCGGTGTCGAAGAGCAGGCGCTGCCACTCGTGGCAGCGCTTGCGGTAGTCCGCTGCCACCTCGGGGTCGGTCGCGGCGCCGTTGCGGCTCCAGTCGCGCTCGTCGCCACGTCGGAGCTCGGCGTTGGCGTCGAGGAACGCGCGCACCTCGGCTCGGAACGCCGCCAGCTCGGGAGAGTCCTCGAAATCCACCGCGGCAGCGTAGGCCAGAAAACTGGAACGGGTTCCAGTTCGGGTCGCAGCGAGCGGTGCCCGACTCAGGTCACGGCGACGATCAGGCGGGTGCGCCGTCGGCCGCCGGTGCGGTGCGGCCCGGCGGTCGGGGCTCGACCATCTGGACGATGCCGATGCCGAGCAGCCGGGCGCGGTCCGCGAGCTCCTCGGCCGGGTCGATGGCCCGACCGATCTCGTTGAAGAGCCAGCGTGCGACCCAACGGCGCAGGACGACCAGACGACCGGGCGTGCTGGTGCCGCCCAGACCGAGCCAGTCCGCGAGCTCGGTCGCCGCGTCCACGGCGGTCGGGTCGGTCGGCTCCAACAGGTCGGGCTCGGTCGCCCACTGCAGCAGCGCGACGTCCGCACCCTCGACCCACATGAACGAGAGCGCGCTGCCGACGAGCTCGAACGGTCCGCTGCCGCTGGTCGCGACGATGACGAACTCGTGCTCGGACTGCTCGATGGCCGCGGCGATCGACGTGGCACGGCCACCCATCGGACGGTCGAGCACCCGCCAGGACCGTCCGGAGCGTGCGAGCGCGTCCCGCAACAGCAGCCGCGACGGATCGGCCGGGTTCTCCATGACGAGCATCTCGACGCGCACGCCGGTCGGCCGCCACTGCGCCGCGGCGTCGACGTGCTGCTCGCCGGTCTCGCCGGACTCGGTGACGACGACCGACACGCTCGTCGCGACCGCAGCGGTTCGATCGAGCAGGCGGCCGGCGCGGCCCAGGCCCGGGTGGCGCACCATGAGGCGCGTCACCGATGGGTCGTCGAGGCTCGTGCCGTCGAGAAGTGGATCCAGATCAGACATGTGGGAGGAGACGCTCCGGCGCGGTTCGAGATCGTCCCCACTCCATCGGCGCATCCCCGCCCACGCTGAACGTTTCGTGTCGCCCCCGACGACAACGGCGCCGCCGACCCGGCGGTGGCGGGCCGACGGCCGACCGTCGCTCGGCCTAGGTTGTGTCGGGGGTCACGGTCGATGGGGTGCGGGGCGAGTACAGGTGTGGCACGACCGCTCTTCATCGTGGGTACCTCCCGCAGCGGCACGAGCTGGGCGTTCGACCTGTGCGCGTCGCACCCGGACCTGTCGATGGGCTTCGAGTCGAAGCTCCCGATCGAGGGCATCGAGGTGCACCGGCGCCACGGTCCGCTCCGCGACCGCGCCGACATGGAGCGGCTGCTCGCCGCCCTGGCGACCGAGGTCGACCACTCGTCGAACGACGCGCTGCGTGACGCCCTGCGCCGTCCGGACGTCGTGGACCACGCCGTCGAGGCGCACCGACGCGCCCCCGGCTGGGCCTCGATCTGCGAGGCGATCTTCCGCTCGTCGGAGGGCACCTCGCACTGGGGCAACAAGCTGCTGCGGATCGAGCTGGCTCCGACGCTGTCGCAGCAGTGGCCGGGCGCCAAGTTCCTCGTGCTGACCCGGGATCCCCGCGGCGTGATGGCCTCGCAGTCGAGGAAGTTCGACCACAGCATCGAGTACAGCGCCATGTACTGGAACACCCACGCGCGACACGTGCACGACCGCCTCGGGCTCGTCCCCGGCAAGTCCGATGAGGACCACCTGGTCGTCGACGTGGTCGAGATGGCACGTGACCCTCGGCGCGCGCTCGAGTGGGCCTTCGCCGGCGTGGGGCTGTCGACCGATCCGGTCGAGGAGCTGGCGGCGCGGTTCCCGGGACACCCCGAACTGCTCGACCGCTGGCGGCAGGACCTCGTCCCGACACGCCAGCGCCGGGTCGAGGAGTACTGCTTCGAGCAGATGGTGGCGCTGGGCTACCAGCCCGAGCTGGCGACCTCGGCGACGTCGATCGGCGCCGTCAGGCGCACGGTCGCGCTGGTGCGTGAGCACGGCGCCCAGCTCGTGCGCGACCCGCGCGCGATCCGACGCAAGCAGGTCGGACGACGTGTGCAGGCCGCGCTCGCACGCGGCAGGTGACTACAGCCACGTCCGCTGACCCCGCCCACCACCCTCCGGCTGCGCCGGCACTGGACGAACTGGCGACCTCAGACGTCGAGGATCCCGGACGCGGCAGCTGGCTACAGCCGCTCGATGATCGTGACGTTGGCCTGGCCGCCGCCCTCGCACATGGTCTGGAGGCCGTAGCGGCCGCCGGTGCGCTCGAGCTCGTTGAGCAGCGTCGTCATGAGGCGCACACCGGTGGCACCCAGCGGGTGCCCCAGCGCGATGGCGCCGCCGTTGACGTTGACCTTGCTCATGTCGGCGTCGAGCTCCTTGGCCCACGCCAGCACGACCGAGGCGAACGCCTCGTTGATCTCGACCAGGTCGATCTGGTCCAGCGTCATGCCCGCCTTGTCGAGCGCGTAGCGAGTCGCCGGGATCGGGGCGGACAGCATGCGGATCGGGTCCTCGCCGCGGACCGACAGGTGGTGCACGCGGGCACGCGGGGTCAGGCCGTACTGCTCGACGGCACGCTCGGACGCGATGAGCATCGCCGCGGCGCCGTCCGAGATCTGCGAGGCGAGCGCGGCGGTCAGGCGACCGCCCTCCATGAGGGGCTTGAGCGAGCGGATCTTCTCGAGGTTCGGCTCACGCGGGCCCTCGTCCTGGGTGACCACGCCGAACGGGGCGATCTGGGTGTCGAAGCGGCCCTCGGCACGGGCGGTGATCGCACGCTCGTGCGACTGCACGGCGAACGCCTCCATGTACTCGCGGGAGATGTCCCAGTCGCGGGCGATCATCTCGGCGCCGACGAACTGGCTGACCTCCTGGTCGCCGTAGCGCTTCACCCAGCCCTTGGAGCCGGAGAACGGATCGGTGATGCCGAACTGCTCGGCCACGACCATCGCGGAGGAGATCGGGATGGTGGACATGTTCTGGACGCCGCCGGCGACGACCAGGTCCTGCGTGCCGGACATGACGCCCTGGGCGGCGAAGTGCACGGCCTGCTGCGAGGAGCCGCACTGGCGGTCGATCGTCGTGCCGGGCACCGACTCGGGCAGACCGGCGGCCAGCCAGCAGGTCCGGGCGATGTCGCCGGCCTGCGAGCCGATGGTGTCGAGGCATCCGAACACGACGTCCTCGACCGCGGCGGGGTCGATCCCGGTCCGGTCGACCAGCGCGTTCAGCACGTGCGCGCCGAGGTCGGCGGGGTGCTCTGCGGCCAGCCCGCCGCCGCGTCGACCGACGGGCGTGCGGACGGTGTCGATGATGTAGGCCTCGGCCATGTCGGTTCCTCCGTCGTGGGTGGTCACACCGTAGTTGCGAGGCCGAACCTGCAACACTTCCCCCCATGACGTCCTGGCGTGCCGAGAGCTTCGATCTGCTGCCGCAGACGGTGCAGCAACTCTGGGCGTCCTACGGCGACTGGCCCCAGGGCGGCCACTTCGCCGGACTGCTCGGCATCGAGGTCGAGGAGCTGCGGCGCGACTACGC